>NZ_JBGOSN010000003.1:0-226979 GCF_046335115.1 Paracoccus sp. P2
CATGGGCGAAACGCCACAACGCGCCATAGCTGACCCTGACCCCGCGCGCGGCCAGCCCGGCCCGGAGCCGGCGCAGGGGCAGCGAGGGGTGTTCCGCAAGCCGCGCCAGCGCGTCGTCCCGTCCCGGCGCCATCACATCGCGCCGCTTACCGCCCATCGGACTGGCCTCGCAACTGCCTGTCGCGCGCCATCTCCGGGACCATTTCACAACGCTCGGCACGCTGAGGCCGAACAGAGACGCAACCGCGCGCACCGTCTCTCCCTCAGCAACGCGCGCAACAACGCGTGTCCGAAGATCGCTGGACAAAGGTCTCGCCATGCATGCCGGCCTCCTTTCCCAGCAGCCATGTCGAAGCAGACCATCCCCGATCTGGGAGCGCCCGATCCAGCCTGAAACGATCAGGCTTTAGGCGCCGGCAGCCTCGGCAAAGGCCCGCGCCTCGGCCGGGGCGGTGCCGAGCCCGCCGGCGGCGGAAAGGTCCAGATCCGGGAAGTCGCGGGCGACCAGCGCCGGCAGCGGCTGGCCGCCGGATTGCGCCTCGGCGCAGAGCGCCTTGATCCTGGCCTGCGCCTCGGGGCGCGGCATGTGGCGGGCCAGGGCGAAGGTGAAGGCCTCGGCATGGATCAGCCCGCTGCCGTCGTCGAGCCCGCGCGCCATGGCCTGCGCATCGGGCGCGATCCGCCCCGACAGGTCCAGCGCCAGCGCCAGCGCCCGGCCGGTCGAGATGCAGAGCTGCGGCAGGGTCAGCCATTCCACGAACCAGGCCGCGCCGTCGCGCTGCTGGCGGTGGATGCCGGCGCCGTGCAGCGCCGAGGCCAGCGCCGCCGCCTGCCGCGCCAGCGCCACCAGCACCGAAGGGCCGACCGGATTCTGCTTTTGCGGCATGGTGGAGGAACCGCCGGCGCCGGAGATGCGGATTTCGCCGATGCCGCTTTGCGCCATCAGGATCAGGTCCTCGCCCATCTTGCCCAGGCTGGCGCAAAGCCCCGCCATCCAGGCGGCGAAATTGCCGATGCGGTCGCGTTCGGCATGCCAGCCGTGGCCGGGATCATGGAGGCCGAGCGCCTCGGCCAGGCCGGCGCGCACGGCGGGGCCCTCGGCCCCCATGGCCGAGAGCGTGCCCGCCGCCCCGCCCAGCGAGACGGTGGCCAGGTCCGGCGCCAGCGCCTGAAGGCGTGCGCGGTGGCGCAGCAGCGGATGGCCCCAGCCGGCGATCACGGCGCCGAAGCCGGTCGGCGTCGCCGCCTGCCCGTAGGTCCGCGCCGCCATCGGCAGATCGGCATGCTCGCGGGCCAGCCGGCCGAGCGCGGCAGCCAGCCGGCCGAGCCTGTCGTCCCAGATCCCCGTCAGCCGGCGCAGCCGCAGCGCCTGCCCGGTTTCCATGATATCCTGGCTGGTCGCGCCCCAATGCAGGTATTGCGCATGATCGGGCGCCTCCATGGCCTTGCGGAAGGCCGCGACCAGCGCCGGGACCGGCACGCCGTTGGTCGCCGTCTCGGCAGCCAGCGCGGCGGGGTCGATCTGCACCTCGCGCGCGGCGCGCTCGATGAAGGCGCCGGCGGTTTCGGGGATCAGGCCCAGCCGGGCCTGCGCGCGGGCCAGCGCGCCCTCGACCAGCAGCATGGCGCGGATCTCGGCGCTGTCGGCGAAGAGCGCGGCGGTCTCGTCATCCGAGAACAGGCTGCGATAGAGGGCGCTGTCGGCGGCTGCGGCGGGCATCGGTCGGTCCTTTTGCAATGGCAGGACCGGGGGGCCGTCTGCCCCCCGGACCCCCCGAGGATATTGGGACAAGAAAGAAGATGCGAGAGGCAGGCAGCGGGGCTCAGGCGGCAGGCTCAGGGGAGCGCAGGCCGAGGATCTGCCGGGCCTGGCGCCAGGTCGCCACCGGGCGGCGGTATTTCTCGCAAAGCGCCGCGGCGCGTTTCACCAGCGCGGCGTTGGAGGGGGCAAGCCTGTCGCGGTCGAGGCGGACATTGTCCTCGAGCCCGGTGCGGGCATGGCCGCCGGCAGAGATCGCCCAGTCGTTCAGCACGATCTGGTTCGGCCCGATGCCCGCCGCGCACCAGGGCGCATCGGCGCCGAAAAGGCGCTTCACCGTATGGACGTAATAGTCGAAGACCTCGCGGTCGGCGGGCATGGCGTTTTTCACCCCCATGACGAATTGCACATAGGGCCGGTCCTTGATCTGGCCCGCCTGCCACATCTGATGCGCCTTGAGGATATGGCTGAGGTCGAAAGCCTCGATTTCCGGTTTGATATCGTATTTCGCCATCTCGGCGGCCAGCCAGTCCACCAGGTCCGGCGGGTTCTCGTAGACCCGGGTCGGGAAATTGTTCGAACCGACCGAGAGCGAGGCCATGTCGGGGGCCAGCGGCAGCATGCCGCCGCGTGCGCGACCCGCCCCCGAGCGGCCGCCGGTCGAGAGCTGGACGATCATGCCGGGGCAATGCGTCTCGATCCCTTCCTTGAGCCGGGCGAAGCGTTCGGGGTCGGAACTCGGCCGGCCCTCGTCGTCGCGGACGTGGCAATGGGCGATCGTCGCGCCGGCCTCGAAGGCTTCCTGCGTCGATTCGACCTGCTCCTCGATGGTGATCGGCACCGCCGGGTTGTTGTCCTTGGTCGGCAGCGAGCCGGTGATGGCGACGCAGATGATGCAGGGGGTTGCGGTCATGGCCTTGCCCTCAGATGTCGAAGAAGACGGTTTCGTTCTCGCCCTGCAGCTTGAAGTCGAAGCCGTATTCGCCCGGTCCGGTCCGCTTCGCCATGAGCGTCTGGATGCGGGCCTTGTGCTCGATCCGGGCGAGGACCGGGCATTCGGCATTGGCCGCCTCCTCGTCCTCGAAGCAGATCCGGGTCTGGAGCCCGAGATTGATGCCGCGCGCCACCAGCCAGACATTGATATGCGGCGCCATCAGCCGGCCGTCCGGGAAGGGCACGCGGCCCGGCTTGACGGTTTCCAGCCGCCAGATGCCGGTGTCGAAATCCGCCGCGACCCGGGCCCAGCCGGTGACGTTCGGATCGGCGGCGCCGCGCGGGTCGTTGCCGGGATAGATGCCATCCGCATCGGCCTGCCAGGTTTCGAAAAGCGCATCGCGCAGGACCATGCCGGCGCCGTCGATGACGCGGCCGGTGATGATGATGCGCTCGCCCCGCGCGCCCTCGCGGATCGGCGAGAGGCCCAGGTCCTGCGGATAGATGCCGGGATTGCCGAGCGCGTTCGGGGTCAGGCCGATATGGACATAGGGGCCGGCGGTCTGCGAGGGGGTTTCCTTGAGATAGTCCAGTCCCTGCATCACATCCCCTCCTTGCGGTTTTCGAAGAACGACTGGCGGCGGCCGCGCAGCACGATGTCGAACTTGTAGGCCAGGCAGTCCATCGGGATCGCCCGGTTCATGTCCAGGGGCGCCACCAGCGCCTGGATGGCGCGGTCCTGGCCGATGGTGTTGACGATCGGGCATTTCGCGATCAGCGGGTCGCCCTCGAAATACATCTGGGTGATCAGGCGCTGGCCGAAGCCGGTGCCGAAGACCGAGATGTGGATATGCATCGGCCGCCAGTTGTTGACATGGTTCGGCCAGGGATAGGCGCCCGGGCGGATGGTCAGGAATTCGTAGCTTCCGTCCGGCCCGGTCAGCGTGCGCCCGCAGCCGCCGAAATTCGGGTCGAGCGGCGCCAGGTAGCCGTCCTTCTTGTGGCGGTAGCGGCCGCCGGCATTGGCCTGCCAGATCTCGACCAGCACGTTCGGCACGCCGCGGCCGTTCTCGTCCAGCACCCGGCCGTGCATGATGATGCGTTCGCCGATGGCAGGCTGGCCGGTGAAGTTCATCACCAGGTTGTTGTCCAGCACCCCGATCATGTCATGGCCGAAGGCGGGGCCGGTTTCCTCGCTGAGCGTCGAGCCGAGCGCCACCAGCGCGCGATGCGGGGCGCGGGTCATCGAGGTCTTGTAGCCCGGCGTATAGGCCGGCGGGTGCCAGTCGCGGTCGCGGAAGAACAGCGGGCCGCGGTCGGTTGCATTGCTGAGGGTCATCGCTTGGCCGCCTCCATTTCGGCAAAGGTCTCCTTGGCGATCTTGATCGCGTGGTTGGCGCGCGGGACGCCGGCATAGATGGCGACATGCAGCAGCGCCTCGATCACGTCGCCGGGCGTGGCGCCGGTGTTCGCGGTGGCGCGGATATGCAAGGCCAGTTCGTGGTCGTTGCCCAGCCCCGCCAGCAGCGCGATGGTCAGCATCGAGCGCTCGCGCGGGCTGATCGTGTCGCGCGACCAGACCGCGCCCCAGGCGGATTCGGTGATCAGCCTCTGGAAGGGCTCGTCGAAATCGGTCTTGGCGGCCTCGGCGCGGGCGACATGGGCATCGCCCAGCACCCGGCGCCGGGTGGTCATGCCTTGGTCGTAACGGTCACTCATCGGGCGTGGTCCTGAAGGAAGGGGGCCAGCAGCGCGGCCCATGCGGCGGGGGTTTCGACGCAGGGCAGATGGCCGGCGCCGGGAATGACGTGGAAATCCGCGCCGGGGATCAGATCGGCGGTGCCGCGCACCAGATCCGGCGGCGAGGAGCCGTCCTGGTCCCCGGCGATCACCAGCGCGGGCAGGCGCAGGCTGGCGGCGGCTTCGGTCAGGTCGGCGGCGGCGATGGCCTCGCAGGCGGCGATGTAGCCCTGCGCGTCGCAGCGGGCCAGCATGTTGCGCCAGGGATGCAGCGCCGGCGTGGCGCGGAAGGGGGGGGCGAACCAGCGCTCCATCACCGCATCGGCGATGCTGGCGACGCCGCCGGCACGGACGGCGGCGATGCGGGCGGCCCAGATCTCGGGCGCACCCATGCGGGGCGCCGTGTTCGACAGCACCAGCGCGCGCAGCAACTCGGGCCGGCGCGCGGCCAGCGCCTGGCCGATCATGCCGCCGATGGACAGGCCGACGAAGACCGCCGGTCCGCCGGTCGCCTCGGTCAGCGCCGCGGCGTCCTCGGCCAGATCGGCGATCGAGACGGGGCCGCCGGAATCGGACAGGCCGTGGCCGCGCTTGTCGTAGCGAATGGCGCGGATGCCCGGCAGAAGCGGCAGCACCGCGTCCCAAAGCCGCAGGTCGGTGCCCAGGGAATTGGCGAAAACCACCGGCAACCCGTCCTCGGGCCCGTCGATCCGGTAATGCATCGCCCCCCAGGGTCGCATCAGAACTTGCATGGCAACTCCTCTCTCACCCATAATCTGCCACAGCCTGTTCCGGGCGAAAAATGCTAAACGAGCGATCATGTATAATCATTCCATTATGCATCCGGCGATCAAGCTGCGCCATATCCGCGCCTTTCTGGACATCGCGGCCGAGGGCGGGCTGTCCGCCGTCGCCCGCCGGCAAGGCATCACCCAGCCGGCGCTGTCGCGCACCCTGGCCGAGCTGGAGACGCTGCTGGGGCAGCGGCTGTTCCTGCGCCAGGGGCGGCGGCTGGTGCTGACCGAACAGGGCGCGCTGTTTCGCCACCATGCCGCCCAGGCCCTGCAGGCGCTGGAGGCAGGCGCGGCGGCGCTGCGGCCGGGGACCAGCGGCACGATCCGGGTCGGCGTGCTGCCCACGGTGGCGACGCGGTTCTTTCCGCAGGTGGTGCTGCGGCTGCGGCAGATCCTGCCCGAGGTGACGCTGGCGGTCGAGACCGGGCCGCATCACTACCTGATCCGCATGCTGCGCGCGGGCAGCATCGACCTGATGATCGGGCGCCTGCCCAGCCCCTCGGAAATGGCGGGGCTGAGCTTCGATCACCTTTACGAGGAGGACGTCGTGCTGGTGGCGCGCGCCGGCCATCCCGCGGCCGGCCGGCCGGCCGCCGAGGCGCTGCGCGAGGCGCCGCTGATCCTGCCGCCGGCGACGGCGCTGATCCGCGCCTCGGTCGATGCCTATCTGGTCTCGCTGGGGCTGGCCGGCGGCCGGCCGCTGGTCGAGACGGTGTCGCTGGCGCTGGGGCGGGGGATCTGCCTGGCCTCGGACAGCCTGTGGTTCATCTCGCGCGGGGTGGTGCTGGACGAGGTCGAGCGCGGCCTGCTGGTCGAATTCCCGACCGGTGCCAGGTTCCTGTCCGGCGCGGTCGGCATGACCCGCCGGCAAGCCGCCGCGGCACCGGGCCTTGCCACGCTGGAACAGGTGGCGCGCCAGATCGCCGGCCGGGCGGCGGGCGGCTGACGGCGCGATTGGTGCCAGCAGTCAGGCGACGGTCATGAAGGGCCGGCGATAGGCGCTTGGCGTCGTGCCGCGCAAAAGCCGGAACCGGCGCGAGAAATGCGCCGGGTCGTGAAAGCCCAGCCGATAGCCGATCTCGGCCACCGGCAGCTGGGTAAAGGCCAGCAGCCGGCAGGCCTCGGCCATCACCAGCCCCTCGATATGGCGCGAGGCGCTGCCCCCCGTCGCCTCGCGGCACAGCCGGTTCAGATGGCCGGGCGTGATCGCCAGCGCGCGGGCATAGTCGCCGGGCCGCCAGCCCTCGGCCATATGCGCCGCGACCAGCGCCGCAAGCCGCTGCAGCCGCTGCGGGCTGCCGCCGACCGTCTCGGCCAAGGCCGCGCGGTCGAGTTCGCAGATCGCGGTCAGCAGGGCATGCGACAGCGCCGCCAGCAGCGGCCCGCGATAGGCGCCCTGGCCGGCGAAGGCGTCAGAGAGCTGGCCGATCAGCGTCAGCAGCCCCTCGTCCAGCGCGCCGAAGAACGGGCGCGACAGGTGCCGGCCGATCTCGGCCGAGGCGGCCTGCAAGCCGGCGGCGACGCTCAGCGGAAAGGACAGCACCATGCCCTCGCTGCCCTTGCGGAAGCGGAAACCATGCACGACCAGCGCCGGCACGAACAGGAATTGCCCGTCATGCAGGCACGCGGCATCGCCGTCCAGCATCACCTGCGCCTCGCCCTGCCGCATGGCGAAGACCTGCATCATCTCGCGATGGCGATGCGGCGAGATCGCCCAGTCGTGCAGACGCGCCCGGTCCCAGATCCGCTCGCAATGGATCACGTCCGGGAAGGCGGCAGTCTCGCCGAACAGGTTGAAGACCGGGATGGGGCCGGGCGCGCTCATGCACGATTCATACAAGTCTTTGCCGCCCGCGTCCATTCATCGCCGCCCGCCCGCCGCCTATGCTGCAAGTCAGGGAAACAAGCGGACATCGTCATGGACACTCAGGTCGTCATCATCGGCGGCGGGCCTTCGGGGCTGCTGCTGTCGCAGCTTCTGAACCGCGCCGGCATCGCCACGGTCATCCTGGAACGCGCCAGCCGCGAGCATGTGCTGTCGCGCATCCGCGCCGGCATCCTGGAATGGGGCAGCGTCGAGCTGCTGCGCGAGGCCGGGGTCGGCGCCCGCATGGATGCCGAGGGCATCGCGCATGACGGCGCCTGGCTCACCGATGCCGACCTGATGGTGCATGTCGATTTCAAGGCGCTGACCGGCAGGCAGGTCATGGTCTATGGCCAGACCGAGGTCACGCATGACCTCTACGACGCGCAGGACGCCATGGGCACCACCATCCTGCACGGCGTCGAGGATGTGCGCATCCTCGACCTCGACGGGCCGCAGGCGGCGGTCGAATACACGCAGGGCGGCCGGCGCCACCGCCTGAGCTGCGCCTATGTCGCGGGCTGCGACGGCTTTCACGGCGTCTCGCGCAGGACCATCCCCGAGGATCGGCGCCGCCAATTCGAGCGGGTCTATCCCTTCGGCTGGCTGGGCATCCTGTCGCGCACGCCGCCGGTCGCCGACGAGCTGATCTATGCCAATTCGCCGCATGGTTTCGCGCTGGCCTCGATGCGCAACCACAATCTCGTGCGCTATTACGTGCAGGTGCCGCTGAGCGACCGGGTCGAGGACTGGCCCGACGACCGCTTCTGGGCCGAGTTCCGCCGCCGCATCCCCGCCCAGGCCGCGGCGCGGCTGGTCACCGGCCCCTCGATCGAGAAATCCGTCGCGCCGCTGCGCAGCTTCGTCTCGGAGCCGCTGCGCTGGGGCCGGCTGTTCCTGGTGGGCGATGCCGCGCATATCGTGCCGCCGACCGGCGCCAAGGGGCTGAACCTGGCGGTGTCGGACGTGTTCTACCTGCATCAGGCGCTGATTGCGGCGCTGAAGCAGGGCGATCAGGCCGGGCTCGACACCTATTCCGACCGCGCGCTGGCGCGGATCTGGAAGGCGATGCGCTTCAGCTGGCAGATGACCATGATGCTGCACCGTTTCGACGGCGAGGACGGTTTCGCCGCGCAGATGCGCCGCGCCACGCTGGCACATCTGGCGGAATCCGAGACCGCGCGCCGCGAACTGGCCGAGAATTACGTGGGCCTGCCCTACTGACATGCATGGCCTGGGCTTGCAGCAAGGCGGTCCGACAAACGGTGCCCAGCATTGCCCCGCATCCAGCGCCGCAAGGGAGACCGCGCCTTCTTCTTGCACAGGCTGCAAACGCAGATCGGCAGGCGGTCGCGCTTGGTCAGGCCCGAGACCAGGTTGATCGCCACGATCTCGCGATCCTCGATCCGGCCCATGAGCCACAGCCCGCTGAGAAACTGCACCGCGCCCATATGGAACAATAGAAAGCAAGCGGCATGGACCTCTCTTTTGGTGGAGCCGTACGTGCCGAAAGCCGGGACGCGGGCGCGGGGCGCCGTCAGCCGGTCCTGGCGACCGCCCCCCCGTGACCGGGCGTTTCGGCCCGTCACCGCCGGGCCGGATGTCGAAGTCGAGGATGCCGGTCGGGAGCGCCGGCGTCGCGCCGACAGGGGGATGTCCACGATGCCGGCGATGCGGCTCTCGACCGGGACGGCGCCGAGGATCATGTAGCCCTGCTCGCCCGAACGGCCGAGCCTCCTCAGATATTCCATGGCGTTGAAGCAGGCCCGGCGACAAGCGACATGCGCGTCGAGGTAATATTGCTCGCCCGTGCGTTCGTCGACCAAGATGCCCTCGAAGATCAGGGTATCGTCGAAATCCAGGTCGATGGGCTAAGGCCGAAAGATCGGGTTGATGACGCCGTATTTCGCCATGCCGCGGCTCTGCTGCACGAATCGGTTGATGGCCGGAGTGCCCCTTTCCCCGGACAGGCTTGTCCCACGGCTTGGGTGACGGATATGTCGAGGGCGGTGAACCCGTTCAGCACGGCAACCCGGGCCCGGAACTCTGCAGCTTGACGGTCGAAGTCCCGCGCTGTCAGTCGCTGACCCGGCAGCTTCACGCAATGCATCCGATCATCGGGAAAACAGTCCACTGGACCGTTTTCTGATCCTCCTTACATCTCTCGACACGGCCCAGGCGATGATAGCCGCGCCGTCGTCGCCAGATGGCCTTGCCGAAGCGTCTGGATGCACGCCGAGCCTTGCTGCGGATGATCGCTGCGGCTGTGTTCGTCACCCAGGGTTTGGCGTTCTTGCGGGGCGGCATGATCGCGGCGGCACCACGGGCGACGCTGGCATCATGGCACCTGCGCATGCCGAAGGCACCGTCGGCGGTGACGCTGGCGATATCCTGATCCGCAGGGATCGGGTCGAGAGGTTCTGGCAGCATCGGTGCGTCGCCGAGGTCGCTGCTGGTGCATTCTGCCGCCCGTATTTCCGGGGTTTTCTCGCCAATCCCCAGGCGGATCTTGCGCCGGACGCGCCGCTTGGGCCCGCCATGCTTGCGCGCGTTCCATTCCCCTCGCCCCCGGCCGTGATGCCAATGCTGTCGATCGACAGGTGCAGCGGTCCCTGCGATCCGCGATAGGGAATGCCGACCTTCAGGCGCTTCCGGCGCCGCGATCCAAGCCGGGCGCGGCGGATCACTCTTCCGCGGGATGCCGGCGACCTTGCTACCGGCGACCGTCAAACGCGCCATAGCGACCGGCAAGATTCTGGCCGGGAACATGGATCATGCCAGGGCATCAGCCGTGTCCTTGCCCTTGGTGAACACCGGCTTGCGGCCTGTCGAATGGCTTGGCGCGAAGATCCGCAGGAAA
Organism: Paracoccus sp. P2; assembly: GCF_046335115.1. Taxonomy (NCBI): domain Bacteria; kingdom Pseudomonadati; phylum Pseudomonadota; class Alphaproteobacteria; order Rhodobacterales; family Paracoccaceae; genus Paracoccus; species Paracoccus sp. P2. The sequence goes on from NZ_JBGOSN010000003.1 coordinate 9,951, forward strand.
ACGGTCCGCGCGGTTCGCAATACCCTCGCCAGGGCAAATACGGGACTCAAAGGCCGATGAGCCCGGCGCCAAAGCCGCAAGGGCGGGCACCCGGCCCGGGGCCCGCAATCGGGGCACCGATCAGCGCCCGCCTTCCCACGCGACCCGGCAGCAAGCAGGGAACCGATGCCGAGAAAGGCCGGGCGGCGCCGGCCCGGCCGCTTCACCCGTCAGCCGCGACGCAGCTGCTCGAGCAACGCGGCCGACGGCTCGCCCGTCACCGGCAGCCCGCGCGAGGCCTGATAGGCGCGGATGGCGCTGATCGTGTTCGAGCCGACATTGCCGTCCACCCCCTGGGTGTCGAAGCCGCGGGCGGTCAGCAGGCGCTGCATCTCCTTGCGCTGCTCGATGCGCAGGCCGGGATGGTCGGCCGGCCAGGGATTGGCCAGTCCCGGATAGCCCTTGAGCCGGTCCGCCAGATGCGACACCGCCAGCGCATAGCTGTCGGCATTGTTGTAGCGCAGGATGGCGTGGAAGTTGCGGGTGATCAGGAAGGCCGCGCCCGAGGCACCGCCGGGCACGATCAGCTCGGTCGAGGTGCCGGCGGGCGGCAGCGGCCGCTGGTTGGCCTGGCGCACGCCCAGGGACTGCCATTCCGCGACGCTGCGCCGCTTGCCCTTGCCGGCCAGCGCGGTGTTGAAGCCGGGCGGCAGCGTGACCTCGACCGCCGCCGGGAGGCCGCGCTGCCAACCCGATTTCGCCAGGTAGTTCGCGGCCGAGGCCAGCGCGTCGGACGGGTCGTTCGACCAGATGTCGCGCCGGCCGTCGCCGGTGAAATCCACCGCGAAGGCAAGATAGGTGGTCGGGATGAACTGGGTATGCCCCATGGCGCCGGCCCAACTGCCGGTCATGTGGCCGGGGTCGATGTCGCCCGATTGCAGGATCTTCAGCGCCGCCATCAGCTGGCTGCGGAAGAAATCACCGCGATAGCCCTCATAGCCAAGGGTGGCCAGGCTTTCGATCAGCGGCAGGTCGCCGCGCCGCTCGCCATAGGTCGATTCCATGCCCCAGACCGCGGCAACGACCTCCTTGTCCACGCCATAGGTCGCCTCGACCCGCGTGAGCACGCCGCCATATTGCGCCAGCGCCGCCCGGCCGTTGGCCTGACGCTTTTCCGAAACCGCGTTCTCCAGGTATTCCCACAGCGATTTCTTGAACTCCGCCTGGTTCTGCGAGCGGCGCAGCGCCTCGGGGTTATAGGTCACGTCGCGGAAGGCGAATTCCAGCGTGCCGTCGCTGATGCCCTGGCCGCGGGCGCTGGCCTTGAAGCCTTCGACCCAGTTGCGCAGCCCGGCGACCTTTTCGGCCGGCGGGTTCTGGTAGCGGCCCCATTTGATCTCCTGGCTCTGCTGGGGAACCCCCGCGCCGGGATATTGGCCGGCGCACCCCCCAAGCAGCAGAGCCATGGCCGTGAGCGTCGCCGAAAGTCGCAATGAAAGCCGCATTCCTGTCCCCTTGGTCAAGCCTTTTGCCGCAGCCTAGCGTCCGATGTCCCGCGCCGAAAGCCGGAAAACCGGCGCCGGCAAGAGGCCGCCCTTCCCGAAAGGGCATCGGGCCCCTGCCGGTGGCGGGGCATCATCCGGCCGGCAGCGGGGTCCAGATCACCTCGTCGATGCGCGGTGCGCCGGTGGCCAGCATCACCAGCCGGTCGAACCCCAGCGCGCAGCCCGAGGCCGGCGGCATGAAGGCCAGCGCGCGCAGGAAATCCTCGTCCAGCGGATAGCGTTCGTCATGGACCCGCGCCTTTTCCGCCATCTCCAGCTCGAAGCGGCGGCGCTGCTCGGCCGGGTCGGTGAGTTCGCCGAAACCGTTGGCCAGCTCGACGCCGCAGGCGTAAAGCTCGAACCGCTCGGCCTCGCGCGGCTCGTCCGCGGCGCGCCGCGCCAGCGCCGCCTCGGGCGCGGGGTAGCGGTCCAGGATCAGCGGCCGGCCATGGCCCAGATGCGGCTCGACCCGCTCCACCAGCACGCGCGACAGGATATCGGACCAGCCGTCGTCCGCCGCCAGGCGGATCCCCCGCGCCTCGGCCTGGGCGCGCAGGGCCGCGGCATCGGTCTCGGCCCCGTCGCAGGTCGAAAGCAGGTCGATGCCGGCATAGTCGCGGAAGGCCTCGGCCACGCTCATCACCTCGGGCGTGGCATAGGGGTCGCATTCGGCGCCGCGAAAGCGCAGCATCTCGGCGCCCGCGCATTCCGCCGCATGGCGCAGATATTGCGCGCAATCGTCGAAAAGCACGCGGTAATCCTCGCCCGCCCGATACCATTCCAGCATGCAGAACTCGGGGCTGTGCAGCGGCCCGCGCTCGCGGTTGCGCCAGACATGGCCGAAGGCGAAGATGCGCTCCTCGCCCGCGGCCAGCAGTTTCTTCATGGCAAATTCGGGGCTGGTATGCAGATACATCCGCCGCGGCACGCCGTCATTGCCGATCTGGTCGGTGGCGAAGGCGTGCAGATGCGCCTCGTTGCCCGGGCTGACCGCCAGGGCCAGCGGATCGACCTCGACGAAGCCCTGCGCGCCCAGCCAGTCGCGGATCGCGGCCTGGATGCGGTTTCGCGCCAGCAGCAGCGGCCGGCGCCCGGCATGGCGGTCACGGTCCCACCAGGGGCTTTCATCGGCGGGTTTCATGCGCGCACCTCCTGCATCTGTGTCGTTTTTCCCTTGCGGCTGGCGCAAAGCTGCGAAAAACGCTATGGGATGTCATCCTGCCGGACTTGGTATCCGGCATCCCGGAATTTGAAAAGCAGGCAAGGGAAACCGCCTTGAAAGTCATCGCCTCCAGCCTTCGCAAAGGCAATGTCGTCGAGATCGACGGCAAGCTCCATGTCGTCCTGACGGCGACCAATTTCCACCCCGGCAAGGGCACCCCGACGACCCAGGTCGAGCTGCGCCGCATCTCGGACGGCAACAAGGTCTCGGAACGCTGGAAGACCACCGAACAGGTCGAGCGTGCCCATGTCGACGAGCGCGCCTATAACTTCCTTTACGAGGACGGCGAGGGCTTTCACTTCATGGAGCCGGAAAGCTATGAGCAGGTCGTGGTCTCGCCCGAGGTGGTCGGCGACGACAAGGTGTTCCTGGAGGACGGCATCAGCGTCTTCCTGCAGGTCCATAACGGCGTCGCCATCGCCATCGAGCTGCCGCAGAAGGTGACGGTCGAGGTGGTCGAGACCGAACCGGTGGTCAAGGGCCAGACCGCCTCGTCCAGCTACAAGCCGGCGATGGCGCATAACGGCGTGCGCATCATGGTGCCGCCGCATATCGGCGTGGGCACCAAGGTCGTCATCAACACCGCCGACCTGACCTATGTCGAGCGCGCCAAGAGCTGATCGCTGAAGCTTTCGGGGGCGGGGCGTCCTCGCGCCCTGCCCCTTTGCGTTCCGCCGCATCATCCGCAGGCTCGCGGGATCATGCGGATCAATCGGCAGTCGCGGCCCCGATGGTCCCGCCCACCACGGCGCCGGCGGGACCGGCGATGACCGCCCCGCCCAGACCGCCCGTGGCGGCGCGTTCGGTGGGATTGTCGCCGCAACCGGCCAGAACAAGCAGCATGGCGGAAGCGGCAGTCGCAATCAGGCTACGCATCTTGCTGTCCTCCTTCAGGGCGGCGAAACGCCGCCCCTATCCCAGACAAGACGCGCAACCTCGCCCTATGGTTCCGGTCAGGGAAAGATCGGCGCCAGCATCAGCCCTTCGGTTTCCGGCAGGCCCAGCATCAGGTTGGCGTTCTGCACCGCCTGACCCGAAGAGCCCTTGCACAGGTTGTCCAGCGTCGAGACGACCAGCGCCCGCCCCGAGATCCGGTCGCCGGTCACGCCGATATGGCAGAAGTTCGAACCCTGCACATGCGCCATCGCCGGCAGTTGGCCAAAGGGCAGCACGACGATGAAAGGCTCGTCGGCATAGGCCTCGGCCAGCGCGGCATGCACCGCCTGCGGCTCGCCCTTGAGATAGCAGGACGCCAGGATGCCGCGGTTCACCGGCACCAGATGCGGGGTGAACTGGATGCGCACCTCGCGCCCGGCAATGGCCGAAAACTCCTGGTCGAACTCGCCCAGGTGGCGGTGCTTGCCGCCCTGGGAATAGCCCGCCACATCCTCTGAGCGTTCGGCGAAGAGCATGTTTTCCTTGAGCGAGCGCCCCGCCCCGGACACGCCGTTCTTGAGGTCGCAGATGATGTCGTCGAGGTCGATCAGCTCTGATGCGATCAGTGGCCGCAGCGCGAATTGCACGGTGGCGGCGTTGCAGCCGGTGCCGGCGACCAGCCGCGCGCCCTTGATCTGGTCGCGATAGAACTCGGTCAGGCCATAGACCGCCTGCGGCTGGATCTCGGGCGCGGCATGGTCGAGCCCGTACCATTTCCGGTAATCCGCCGGGTCGCGCAGCCGGAAATCGGCGCCCAGGTCGACGATCTTCACATCGCCCGGCAATTGCCCGACCAGCGGCTGGCTAAGGCCGTGCGGCAGGGCGCAGAACACCAGGTCGATGGCCGAGAAGTCGATCTCCTCCATCCTGACCAGCGCCGGCAGCCTGAGATGTCGCAGATGCGGGAAGACCTCGTCATAGCCCTGCCCCGCCTTGCGGTCGGCGGACAGCGCGGCGATCTGGATCCGGGGATGGGTGGCCAGGATGCGGACGAGTTCGGCACCCGTATAGCCCGAGGCCCCAAGGATGGCAGCTTTCAGCGTCATGTCTCGATCCCGAGGAAACGGCCGCATTCGGCGCGGCGCTGGTTGGTCCGGCCCCGCAAGGGGCCAGATCCGGCACTAGGCCCCGGTCCCCGGCATGTCAAGCCGCGGGCCGGGGCGGATCGGGCGGGCCGGCATCCATGCGGGCGGGCATCCATGCGGGCAGGTCTGGCCGCGGATGGCACCGCCGCATGGGTATTTGGGGAACGAAGAAGCCGCCGGCCGCGCGGGGGCGGCCATGCCTTGCCGGACGGGGGCCGGCCTTGGGGCGGGGTTAATTCCAACATATTGTATTTGCTTTTGAAATTCTGAGCATCGATTGCTGCCCCGGCCGGCCGGCTTATTTTCCTGCGCAAGAATGCTGCATCTGCATCATTTTATTGCGAGACATGGCGGCGCGAATCCAATATTCGGGCGGCGGCCGCCAAGGCCCTGGATAACGGAGGAAGTGATGAGCGCGACCCCTGATCGCAAGAGCCAGCTTGGCCCCGGTGACATCCGCGCCCGCAAGGGCGGCGAGCCGGTGGTCTGCCTGACCGCCTATACCACCCCCATGGCCCGGCTGGTCGATGCGCATTGCGACATCGCGCTGGTCGGCGACAGCCTAGGCATGGTCCTGCACGGCCTGCCCTCGACCATCGGCGTGACCATGGAGATGATGATCCTGCACGGCAAGGCGGTGGCGCGGGGCTGCTCGCGCGCCTGCCTGGTGGTGGACATGCCCTTCGGCAGCTACGAGGAAGGGCGCGAACAGGCCATGCGCAACGCGGCACGGCTGATGGCCGAGACCGGCTGCCAGGCGGTCAAGCTGGAGGGCGGGCGGCACATGGCCGAGACGGTGGCCTTCCTGGTCGCGCGCGGCATTCCGGTCATGGGCCATGTCGGGCTGACGCCGCAAGCGGTCAATGTGCTGGGCGGCTACAAGGTGCAGGGCCGCGGCCGGGACGAGGCCGACCGCATCGCCCAGGACGCCGCCGCGCTGACCGACGCCGGCGCCTTTGCCGTGGTGCTGGAGAAGCTGCCCGCGGCGCTGGGGGCGCGCATCACGCAGGAGATCGCCGTGCCGACCATCGGCATCGGGGCGGGTCTCGATTGCGACGGGCAGGTGCTGGTGGTGGACGACATGCTGGGCCTGTTCGCGGATTTCCGGCCGAAATTCGTCAAGCGCTATGCCGAACTGGGCCGCGATGCCGATGCCGCCATCGCCGGCTATGCCGCCGAGGTCCGCGCCCGGCGCTTTCCTGGCCCCGAACATGTCTTCGGCGAGGGCAGGCCCGCATGAGCGCGCCCATCGTCCGGCCGCTGGCCGAGCTGCGCGCGCTGGTGCGCGGCTGGAAATCCCGCGGCGAAAGCATCGGCGTGGTGCCGACCATGGGCGCGCTGCACGAAGGGCACCTGAGCCTGGTCCGGGCCGCCAGGGCCAGTTGCGACCGGGTGATCGTGACCCTGTTCGTCAACCCGCGCCAGTTCAACAATGCCGAGGATTTCGCCCGCTATCCCCGCACCGAACATGCCGATGCGGAACTGCTGGCGCCCCTGGGCGTCGATGCGCTGTTCGTGCCCGATGGCGACGAGGTCTATCCGCCCGACCACGCCACGGTGGTCTCGGTCTCGGGCGTGACGGCCCCGCTGGAAGGGGCGCATCGTCCGGGCCATTTCGACGGCGTGGCCACGGTGGTGACGCTGCTGTTCAACATGACCCAGGCCGACCGGGCGTTTTTCGGCGAGAAGGACTGGCAGCAGCTGCAGCTGGTACGCCGGCTGGTGCAGGATCTGAAGCTGCCGGTCGAGATCGTGCCCTGCCCCTGCGTGCGGGCCGGGGACGGGCTGGCGCTGTCCTCGCGCAACCAGCGCCTGACGGCCGAGGGGCGGGCGCGCGCCGCCGCGCTGCCGCAGGCGCTGTTCGAGGCGGCGCGGCGGATCGAGGCCGGCGAGCCCGCCGAGGCCGCTCTGGCCGCGGCGCAGGCCGGGCTGGAGGCGGCGGGCGTGGGTCCGGTCGAATATCTGGAACTGCGCGACGGCGAAACCCTGGGCAAGCCGCAGCCGGGCCGGCCGGCGCGGCTGCTGGTCGCGGCCTGGCTCGACGGGGTGCGGCTGATCGACAACCTGGCGGTCACGCTGCCCTGAGTGCATTCATCGGGCCAGGACAGCACCGGGGGCGCCTGCCTCATGAGTATCTGCAAAACGGTGAAAGCGGCGCGACCTGGGAATGGGGCGCTGCCGCGTCGAGATGCAATTCGGCCCGGAAGCCGGGACGGGCGTTGCGCATCCGCAGTTCCCCCTGCGCGACATCGACGATCTCGGCGACCACGGCCAGGCCGATACCCTGCCCCTCACCGCTGGGATCGAGGCTGAGGCCGCGCTGGAGGAGCCGTTCCAGATCCGTCTCGGGAATGCCCGGCCCGTCGTCCCGGACAGCGACGAGGATGCGGCCGGCCTTGCGGCGGGCCGAGACGCGAACGGTGCGCATGGCGCATGGCGTTTTCCAGCAACGCGCCGAGCGCCTCTGTCAGTTCGTCGGGGTCGGTGCGGGCGGCAAGGCCGGGGGGGCGCCGAAAACTGCCAGTCGATGCCGGCGCCCAGCGGCGTGCGGCGCAGCACGCCGATCAGCCGGGTCGCGATCCGCCCCGGCTCGGCGCTTTGTGCATCGCGGCCGGACCGGAGGCAGGCGCGGGCCAGTTCGCGATCGACATGGCGCCGACCTGGCGTAGCGGACGCGGGCCGACGGTGATCTGCAGCCAGTTGGCCAGCAGCGGCTCGCCGCGCGGGCCGGGAAGCGTGCGCAGCGCGGTTTCGCCGGCCGTCTCGACCAGGAAGCCCGCCGCCTTCAGCCCCCGCTCCAGATCGGCGGCGATCCGGAGCTCATCCTCGACGATCAAGGTGCGCATCAGTCCCCGTCCTCCTCGTCCAGGGCCAGTATCCGCCCCGAGGCCGCGTCGATCTCGACCTCGATCAGGCGGCCGTCGGGGGTCGCCAGCTCGGCCTCATAGATCATCATGCCGTCCTCGTCGTCCAGGTCCACCTCGATCACCCGTCCGGGCTGGGTTTCGTGCAGCCGTGCCAGCACCTCGGCAAGGGGCAGGATCCGGCCGCCCTCGACCGCCTCGCGCGCCTGTTCGAAATCCGGCTTGGCGATGCCCTGGCCGACCGCCAGAAAGGGCGGCAGCAGCGACAGAAGGAGAATGGCGGCAAGCCGTCTCGTGCCGCCCCTGTTAGCGTCCGGGAACCGACGGGCGGCTGACCAAACCGGCGCGGGGCCCTGCCGCCGCGCGCGGCGTGCCGAAACGGCAACAGCCCGGCCCGGCGGCCTTCCGCCCAGGCGGGGCGTTCCTGACGACGGCCTGACAGGCCGGATCAGAGGGCAGTCAGCAAGCCTGCGGCATTGCGGCCCCGTTATCCCGCGGACGGGCAACCGCCACCTTACCATGAAAGGGCCAAGAGATGCTGCGCAAGAGCGGGACGAGCTTCGCCGAGACGCTGAACGGCACGCCATCCGGCGACGGGCTGTCGAAGATGGCTGGCCAGGACCGGCTATTCGGCTTTGGCGGCAACGACCGGCCGGAGGGCAGGCGCGGCAACGACGTCCTGACCGGCGGCGCGGCGGCCAATGTCTTCGAGTTCGGGCGCGGCATCACCACCGATTTCCAGAACGGCATGGACCGGCTGGACTTCGACGAATTCAGCCGTGCGCAGGTGCAGGCCGTCATCAACAGTGCCCGGCAGGCCGGCGACGACCTGGTGCTGCGGCTATCCGCCGATACCATCGTCACCATCCAGGACGTGCAGAAGGCGCAGCTCGACCTGGGCGACTTCGCCTTCTGATCGGAAACAGCGCCACCGGCAGGATGCCGCCGCATGTGCCGGCGGCGGCGCTTTCCCTGCTTGCGGGCTATGCCGGCGGGCATTTTCCCGCCAGTATCGGGGGCGGGCGATCCCGGCTCCCGGACGCGGCGGCCTCTTCCCCCGCCAGCCAAGGCGGGTTTCGCCCCGCAAGCGCATCCCGCAGATCGGCCCGCAAGGAGGAAATGCCATGACCACCGCACCCGACCACGTGCTGACGCTCGAGCGCGTCCTGGATGCGCCCGTCGACCGGCTCTGGCGCTGCTGGACCCAGCCGGACCTGCTGAAGCAATGGTTCTGCCCGAAGCCCTGGCATGTCTCCGAGGCGCGCATCGACCTGCGACCGGGCGGGGCCTTCTTCACCGTCATGAACGGCCCCGACGGCGAGCGGTTCGAGAATATCGGCGTGTTCCTGGAGATCGAGCCGCAGCGCCGGCTGGTCTCGACCGACGCCTTCCGGCCGGGCTGGCTGCCGACCGCGCGGGCCTTCATGGTCTCGCATGTGCATTTCGAACCGCGGGGCCAGCGGACGCATTACCGCGCCCAGGCCATGCACTGGAACGAGGAAACGCTCAGGCAGCACGAGCAGATGGGCTTTCACGAGGGCTGGAACATGGCCGCCGACCAGCTCGAGGCCCTGGCGAAAAGCCTGTAGGGCCCGGCCGGCCTTTCATTCCGCCGCGTCTCACTCCGCCGCGTCGATCTTCAGCACGCCGCGGCGGATCTGGTCCGCCTCGATCGATTCGAACAGGGCGCGGAAATTGCCCTCGCCGAAACCGTCATCGCCCTTGCGCTGGATGAACTCGAAGAAGATCGGCCCGATCACGGTCCTCGAGAAGATCTGCAGCAGCACCCGCGTCATGCCGCCGCCGACGACGCCCTCGCCGTCGATCAGGATGCCGTGCTTTCTCATGCGCTCGACGGGTTCCTGATGGCCCTTCACCCGGTCGTGCGACATCTCGTAATAGGTGTCGGGCGGGCCGGGCATGAACTTCATCCCCGCCTCGGCGATGCGGTCGGTGGCGGCATAGATGTCCTCGGTGGCGATGGCGATGTGCTGGATGCCCTCGCCCTTGTAGGCGCGCAGGTATTCCTCGATCTGGCTGTGATCGTCGGTCGATTCGTTGATCGGGATGCGGATCTTGCCGTCGGGCGAGGTCAGCGCCCGGCTGACCAGCCCGGTCTGCTTGCCCTTGATGTCGAAGAACCGGATCTCGCGGAAATTGAACGTGTCGTGGTAGAACTTGTACCAGGTGTCCATATTGCCGCGCACGACGTTATGCGTCAGGTGGTCGAGATAGTAGAAGCCGAACCCCTCGGGGCGCGGGTCGGGCTCGCCCAGCCAGTCGTAATCGGCCGCATAGGCGCTGCCGGCATCGCCGTAGCGGTCGATGAAGTACAGAAGCGAGCCGCCGATGCCGTAGACCGCCGGCGCCTCGATGGATTTTCCGCTGCCGGTATATTCCCTGGCGCCCAGGTTCAGCGCCCGCCGCAAGGCGTGTTGGGCATCGACCACGCGCCAGGCCATGGCCGGGGCGCAGGGGCCGTGTTCGCGCACGAAACCGGCGGCATGGCTGTCCGGGTCGGCATTCAGCAGATAATTGATGTCGCCCTGGCGATAGAGCGTGATGTCCTTGCGCCTGTGCCGCGCCACCGGCGCGAAACCCATCTGGCGAAAGATGCGGTCCAGGGTCTCGGGCTGCGGATGGGCGAATTCGACGAATTCAAACCCGTCCGTCCCGGCGGGATTTTCGGCGCTGATCGTGGCTTTCGGGGCGTCATGCGGGAACGGTCCCATGGCGTCTCCTCCCTAGTGTTCGCGTGTCCTGAAACCATGATCGCGCGAATGCGATGCAAACCGGGCGCAAACTGTGCCATGATCGGGACACAAAGGCACGAAACGCGCATGGATGAGACGATTTATGCCAGAAACACGCATGGACGGATTCGACATCGCCATTCTCGACGCCCTGCAGCGCGACGGGGCGATGACCAATGCCGCGCTGGCCGAACTGGTGAACCTGTCGGCCTCGCAATGTTCGCGCCGGCGGGCGGCGCTGGAGGAGGCGGGCGTGATCGAGGGCTATGCCGCGCGGCTGAACCCGCAGAAACTGGGCTTTGGCCTGCGCGCCATCATCCGGGTGAACCTGCGCAGCCATGGCCAGGGCAAGGAGGACGATTTCGCCCGCTTCGTCGCCGCGCATCCGCAGATCCGCTCGGCCTTTTCGGTCTCGGGCGATGCCGATTACATCCTCGACGTACGGCTGCGTGATCTGGAGGCGTTTTCGGACTTCATCCATCGCCACCTGCTGCCGCAACCGCAGGTGGCCCAGGTGCGTTCCGAAATCGTGCTCAGGACGCTCAAGGACGACCGCAGCCTGGTGCTGCCCTGATCCATGCGGCAAGGCCCGCTCTTGCCAAGACCGGCCAGGGGGTCGATAAACCGCCCTTCCCTTTCGCCGCAAGAGGCCGCCTTGTCCCAGCGCCCGATCACCACCGTTCCCGCCCTGGTCGAGGCCGGCCTGGCCGATGCCGCGCAGGCCGAGGCACTGGACGCGGTGGCGGCCGAGTTCCGCATCCGCATCTCGCCCGCCATGCGCCAGGCCATGCAGGCGCCCGGCGACGGCGTCGCCGCGCAATTCCTGCCCGATGCGCGCGAATTGCGGATCCGCCCCGAGGAACTGGCCGATCCGATCGGGGACGACGCGCACAGCCCGACGCCCGGCCTGACCCATCGCTATCCCGACCGGGTGATCCTGCATGTCACCAGGACATGCGAGGTCTATTGCCGCTTCTGTTTTCGCCGCGAGGTGGTGGGCGAGGAGGGCACCCTGCCCGAGCCCCAGCTGGCGGCGGCGCTGGACTATATCGCCCGCACCCCGGCGATCCGCGAGGTGATCCTGACCGGCGGCGACCCGATGGTGCTGTCAGCGCGCCGCATCGCGGCACTGATGGCGCGGCTGGAGGCGATCGCCCATGTCGATGTCGTACGCTTCCATACCCGCGTGCCGGTGGTGGCCCCCGGCCGCATCGACGCGGCCATGCTGGCGGCGCTGCGGCCGGCGCGGCTGGCGGTCTGGGTGGTGATCCACACCAATCACGCGCAGGAACTGACCGAGGCCGCCCGCGCCGCGCTGGCGCGGCTGGCCGATGCGGGCATCCCGCTGTTGTCGCAGACCGTGCTGCTTCGGGGAGTGAATGCCGATCCCGAGGTGCTGGCCGAGCTGTTCCGGGCGCTGATCCGCAACCGGGTCAAGCCCTATTACCTGCATCATTGCGACCTGGCGCGCGGCACCGGCCATTTCCGCACCTCCATCGCCGAGGGACAGGCGATCATGGCGGCCCTGCGCGGGCGGCTGTCGGGGACATGCCTGCCGACCTATGTGCTGGACCTGCCGGGCGGGCACGGCAAGGTGCCGCTGGGCCCCGACCACGTCCGGCCGACCGCGCCCGGCCGCTATGCGATCCGCGACTGGCGGGGACGGCTGCACGAATATCGCGATCCGGAAGGCGGCGACGCTTGCGACTGACCGCAGGGGCGGCCCCGGCGCCAGGGAACCCGGCCGGCCCCGCGCATGTTTCCCCTGCGAACAGCCGAAGGACCGGCCCCATGCGCAAATCGCTTCTTTCCCTGATCCTCTGTACCGCGCTGATGCCCGCCGCAGCCGGGGCACAGGATTACGAACCCCCGCTGGCCGACGAGCCGCCGCCGCAGGGCCTGCCTGCGCCCGACGAATCCGACACGCTGGAGCGCGGGCTGGAAAACTTCATGCGCAACCTGCTGGAACAGGCCGAGCCGCATCTGGACCGGCTGGGCCGCGACCTGGGCGATACGCTGGGCGCGGTCGCGCCGGTGCTGCAGGACATCGGCAAGCTGATGGACGACGTGCGCAACTACCAGGCACCCGAGCGACTGGAGAATGGCGACATCCTGATCCGCCGCCGCGCCGACGCGCCGCCGCCCCCGCCGGTGGGCGATGCGCTGCGCGACATGCTGCGCCCCGCGCCCGAGGACGACCCGCGCCTGGCCCCGCCGCCCGAGGCGACGCCGCCACTGCCCGGACGCGACCCCGAAAGCGAGATCGAGCTTTAGGGCGCGAAGCTTTCCACCCAGTCGATCAACCGCGGCAGGCAATGGCCGTGCAGGTCATAGCCCTGCCGGATGGTGTCGCGCGCCGCCGCCCGCAGGCGCGGCGCCTCGGGATCGCCGGCCAGGCCGCGGATCAGCGCCGCCTCCAGCGCGGGCTGGTCGAAAAACGGCACCAGCCGGCCGTTCTCGCCGTCGCGGACCAGTTCGCGCACCGGCTCGGTATCGGAACCGACGACATAGCAGCCCGCCGCCATCGCCTCGGTCAGCGACCAGCTGAGCACGAAGGGATAGGTCAGGTAGCAATGCACCCGGCTGACCTGCAACAGCGCCAGATAGTGCGAATAAGGCACCCGGCCCAGGAAATGGATGCGCGCCAGGTCCAGCCGGCCGTCGAGTTCGGCCAGCAGCTTTTCGCGCCAGCTTGGCGTGTCCTTGGGCAGGCCACCATAGCTGGCCCCATCGGCGCCGACCAGCACCACTTGCGCGTTCGGCCGCGCCCGCAGCACCTCGGGCAACGCGCGCATGAAGCGGTGAAAGCCGCGATAGGGCTCGAGCGAGCGCGAGACATAGGTCAGAACCTCGTCCCCCGCCCGCAGCTTGCGCCCGTCGGGCAGCGCAAGCTCGGCCTGCGGATCAGGGCGGACCTTCTGCGTGTCGATGCCGTCGTGGATCACCGTCAGCTTGCCGCGCAATTCCGGCGGAAAGGATTTCGCCTGGTATTGCGTCGGCGACAGCCCGGCATCGGCCTGCACCAGCCCCTGGATCAGATGCGCCGAGCGCGCGACGGTGCCGACCCGCGCCTCGTCGCTGCCGGGGCTGATCTCGGGGTCGAAGCCGACGTCATGGCCGCGGGTGCGATACATCAGCTCGGCATAGACCAGCAACTTCGCCTCGGGCCAGATCTCGCGCAGAAACAGCGTCTCGCCCCAGCCGCTATGGCCGAAGATCAGGTCGGGCGCATAGCCGTGCCGGTCGCGCAAGGCCCGGCAGCCGCGGGCCGCGACCCAGCCGCGCTCGGCCATCTCGCCGTAGGTCCGGCCCAGCATGGGCGGCAGGTCCAGCGCGCCCGGTGTCTTGTAGCGCAGCACGCGGACCGGGGAGGCGCGCTGGTTCTTCTCGTCCGTCAGCGCCATGACGTGATGGCCGCGCGCGGCCAGGGCCGGCGCCAGATGCAGGAACTGGCCGGGGAAATTCTGGTGAATTAAAAGGATTTTCAACTGGTTGCCTTAAGATCTTCACTTGTTACCGCAAGAAATGCCGCCTGGATCAACTGGCGGGTATAATCGCTTTCGGGACGCTCGAAGACCGCGTCGGTCGAGCCTTGCTCGACCACTTCTCCGGCGCGCATGACCATGATCTGATGCGACATGGCGCGCACGACGCGCAGGTCATGGCTGATGAAAAGATAGGCCAGCCCAAGCTTGCGCTGCAAGCGCCGCAAAAGCTCGACGATCTGCACCTGCACGGTCATGTCCAGCGCGCTGGTCGGCTCGTCCAGAACCACCAGCTTGGGGTTCAGGATCATGGCGCGGGCGATGGCGATGCGCTGGCGCTGGCCGCCGCTGAACTCATGCGGATAGCGATGCAGGGTGGCGGGATCCAGCCCGACCTCGCGCATCATCGCCTCGACCATCTCGCGGCGGTTGCGGCCCGGCTCGATGCCATGCACGCCCAGGCCCTCGGCGATGATCTGCTCGACCGTCATGCGCGGCGACAGGCTGCCGAAGGGATCCTGGAACACGATCTGCATGTCGCGGCGCAGGCCGCGCAGCGCCCGGCCCGGCACCTTGGAAATGTCGCGGCCCATGTAGAGGATCGGCCCGTCGCTTTCGATCAGCCGCATGATCGCCAGCGCCAGCGTGGTCTTGCCCGAGCCGGATTCGCCGACGATGCCCAGCGTCTCGCCGGCCCGGACCGACAGCGTGGCGCCGTTCACCGCCTTGACGTGGCCGACGGTGCGGCGCAGGAAGCCGCGCTGGATCGGGAACCAGACCTTCAGATCGCGGGTCGAGACCACCTCGGGCGGGTCGCCGGCCAGCGGTTCGGCCCGGCCCTTGGGCTCGGCCGCCAGCAGCATGCGGGTATATTCGTGCTGCGGATGGGCAAAGATCTGCTCGACCGGGCCCTGTTCGACGATCTCGCCGCCCTTCATCACGCAGACCCGGTCGGCGATGCGGCGCACCAGGCCCAGGTCGTGGCTGATGAACAGCATCGACAGCCCCTCGGCGGCCTTCAGTTCCGCCAGCAGCTCCATGATCTGCGCCTGGATGGTCACGTCCAGCGCTGTCGTCGGCTCGTCGGCGATCAGCAGCTCCGGCCCGTTCGCCAGCGCCATGGCAATCATCACCCGCTGGCGCTGGCCGCCCGACAGCTGGTGCGGGTAATCGGCCAGCCGCGTTTCCGGGTCGCGGATGCCGACGCGGGTCAAAAGCTCGATGATCCGCGCCCGTGCCGCCGCGCCGCGCAGGCCCTGGTGCAGCGCCAGGCTTTCGGCCAGCTGCCGCTCCAGCGTGTGCAGCGGGTTCAGCGAGGTCATCGGTTCCTGGAAGATGAAGCTGATGTCATTGCCGCGCACCCGGCGCAATTCCGCCTCGGCGGCACCCAGCAGTTCCCGCCCGTCATAGCGGACCGAGCCCGCGACCTCGGCCGCCTCGCCCAGCAGCCGCACGGTCGACAAAGCCGTGACCGACTTGCCCGAGCCGGATTCGCCGACCAGCGCCACCGTCTCGCCCTTGGCCACGGTGAAGCTGACGCCCTTGACGGCGGGCACCAATTGCCCGTCCTGCCGGAACCCCACCCGCAGGTCGCTGACTTCCAGAACCGGCGTCATCGAAAGGTCTTTCTTGGGTCGAAGGCGTCGCGCACGCCTTCGAAGATGAACACCAGCAGCGACAGCATGATGGCGAAGCTGAAGAAGGCGGTGAAGCCCAGCCAGGGCGCCTGCAGGTTCTGCTTGGCCTGCAGGGCCAACTCGCCCAGTGAGGGGGCCGAGCTGGGCAGGCCGTAGCCCAGATAATCCAGCGCCGCCAGCGACGAGATGGTGCCGGTGACGACGAAGGGCAGCATGGTCAGCGTCGCCACCATGGCATTGGGCAGGATATGGCGGAACATGATCGTGCGGTCATTCACCCCCAGCGCCCGCGCCGCCCGGACATATTCGAAGTTGCGCGCCCGCAGGAACTCGGCCCGCACCACACCGACCAGCGCCGGCCAGCCGAACAGGATCGAGACGAAGACCAAGAGCCAGAAACTTCGCCCCAGGATCGCGAACAGGATGATAATCACGTAAAGCGAAGGGGTTGAACCCCATATCTCAAGCAATCTCTGAAAGACCAGATCGGTGCGGCCGCCGAAATAGCCCTGCACCGCCCCCGCCGCGATGCCCAGAAGCGAGGCGACCACGGTCACGATCAGCGTGAACAGGATCGACAGGCGAAAGCCGTAAATCACCCGCGCCAGCACATCGCGCGCCGTGTCGTCGGTGCCCAGCCAATGCGCCGCATCGGGCGCGCTGGGGGCGGTGCCGACATTGTTGATGGTGCGATAGTGATAGGGGATCGGCGGCCAGAGCATCCAGCCCCGCTCGACCGCCTCGCCCGCGACCTGGCCGGTCTCGCGCGCCTCCTGCTCGGTCGCCTCGGGGTCGTCCCAGCATTCCTCACGCCCGCCGGTGCGGATCAGGCATTGCACGCCGGGATCGGTATAGATCGCCTCGGTGCCGAAATCGCCGCCGAAGGCGGTCTCGGGATAGAAGCGATAGACCGGGAAATGCAACTCGCCCCTGTAGCTGACCAGGATCGGCTTGTCGTTGGCGATCAGTTCCGCGAACAGCGAGGCGACGAACAGGATGGTGAAGACCACCAGCGACCAGAAGGCGCGCTTGTTGCGGCGGAAATTGCGCAGCCGGCGGCGGTTCAGCTCGGTCATCGCCATCAGCCGGCCCTCCGCTCGAAATCGATGCGCGGGTCGACCAGCACATACATCAGGTCCGAGAGGATCCCGACCAGCAGGCCCAGCAGGCCGAAGACGTAAAGCGTGCCGAAGATCACCGGGTAGTCGCGCTGCACCGCCGCCTCGAAGCCCAGTCGGCCGAGGCCATCGAGCGAGAAGATGGTCTCGATCAGGATCGAGGAGCCGAAGAACACGCCCAGGAACATCGACGGAAACCCGGCGATCACGATCAGCATGGCGTTGCGGAAGACATGGCCGTAAAGCACCCGGCCCTCGGTCAGGCCCTTGGCGCGGGCGGTCATGACATATTGCTTGTTGATCTCGTCCAGGAAGCTGTTCTTGGTCAAGAGCGTCAGCGTGGCGAAGCTGGAGATGGTGGTGGCCGTCACCGGCAGGGCGATGTGCCACAGATAGTCCTTGACCTTGCCCCAGAGGCTCAGATCAGCCCAGTTGTCCGAGGTCAGGCCGCGCAGCGGAAAGATCTGCCAATAGCTGCCGCCCGCGAACAGCACCATCAAGAGGACCGCGAACAGGAAGGCCGGGATGGCATAGCCGACGATGATCGCGCCCGAGGTCCAGGTGTCGAAGGGCGTGCCGTTCCTGACCGCCTTGCGGATGCCCAGCGGTATCGAGATCAGATAGGCGATCAGGGTCGACCACAGGCCCAGCGTGATCGAGACCGGCATCTTTTCCAGCACCAGGTCGATGACCGAGATCGAGCGGAAGAAGCTGGTGCCGAAATCGAAGCGGACGTAATTGCCCAGCATGATCAGGAAACGCTCGGCCGCACCGATCTTTTCCTTGCTGCAATCGGGGGATTTCAGGTCCGGCTCGCCCTGGTGGCCCGGCATGCAGGCGATGCGGGCAAAGCCCATCTGCACCTCAAGCTGGTCCAGCAATTCGGGCGGGATGCCGCGGGCGCCGGCATATTCGGTGCTCTGCGGCGACTCGCCCGCGCCGCCGGTAATGTTGCGCAGCGCGTCGCCCTCGCCCTGGACGCGGGCGATGATCTGCTCGATCGGGCCGCCGGGAACGAATTGCGTCAGCGTGAAGTTGACCAGCATGATGCCGATCAGCGTGGGTATGATCAGCAGCAAGCGCCGCAGGATATAGGCTGCCATCCGTCCCCTTGCTCCGCCTTGATCCGCGCCGGCCCCGCAGGGCCTAGCGCAGCGCGCCGGATTGTTTCAGCTTTGCCGCCTTATCCGCGTCATACCACCAGAAATCAAGCTCACCCAGCGCATAGGGCGGCAGGGTCTCGGGATGGCCGAAGATGTCGTAATAGGCAACGGTATACTGGGCCTTGAACCATTGCGGCACCCAGAAGCGCAGCGCCCGCAGGCTGCGGTCCAGCGCATGGGCCACGGTGATCATCTCTTCCTCGGTCTTTGCCTCGATGCCCAGCTGGATCAGCCGGTCGATGGCCGGATTGGCCAAGCCCATCGGATTGAACACGTCGCCGACATTTTCCGAGCCGAAGGTCTGCTCGGTATCGCCGGTCAGGAAATAGCCCTGGGAGACATGATCCGTCACGATGTCGAAATCATGGCTGCGGGTGCGCGCGGTCAACTGGGCGTCGTCCACCCGCAGGTTCACCGCGTCGATGCCGATGGCCCGCAGGTTCTGCACGAAGGGGTTGATCACCCGGTCGAAGGTGGCGCTGTCGTTCAGGAACTCGACCCGCAGCACCTCGCCCTGGGCATTGCGGCGCATGCCGTCCGCGCCCGGCTTCCAGCCCGCCTCGTCCAGCAGCTGCGCCGCGCGGCGCATGTTGCGCCGGTCGAGCTGGGTCTTGCCCGAAACGGGCTGAAGCACCGCGTCGTCGGTCAGCACGCCCGGCGGCAGATCCTTGGCCAGGGGCTCCAGCAGCGCCAGCTCGGCCGGCGTGGGCTTGCCCTCGGCCATCAGCGGGCTGTTTTCCCAGGGCGAGTTCACCCGCGCGTAAAGCCCATAGAACAGCGTCTCGTTCGACCATTCGAAGTTGAACATCAGCCCGATGGCCTCGCGCACGCGGATGTCCTGGAACTTGGGACGGCGCAGGTTGAAGACCCAGCCCTGGCCGTTGGCGATGCTGCCGTCGGGCAGCGCCTCCTTTTTCACCGCGCCGGATTGCACGGCGGGGAAATCATAGCGCGTCGCCCAGTGGATCGAGCTTGCCTCGTTGCGGAAGGTATAGACGCCGGCCTTGAAGGCCTCGAAGGCGCTGTCGTAATCGCCGAAATACTCGACGCGGATGCGGTCGAAATTGTGCCGCCCGACATTGATCGGCAGATCCTTGCCCCAATAGTCGGGATTGCGCCGCAGGGTGATCGAGCGGCCGGCATCGGCCCGGTCGAACATGTAAGGCCCCGAGCCGACGAAGGGGATGTTGCTCGACTGTTCGATGTCGCGCTTGTTCTTGCGGAAATCCTCGCGCGAGAAGACGATCTGGCCGCCGACCGACTGGATCACGTCCCGGCGCGGATAATCCGGCCGGAAGATGAACTTGATGGTGCGGTCGTCGATCACCTCGGCCTTGGCGACGATCTTGGAAATGATCGTGCGATACGAGGACAGGCCCTTGTCGCGCAGCAGTTCAAAGGAAAACAGCACGTCATGCGCGGTCAGCGGCGTGCCGTCCGAGAATTTCGCCTCGGGGCGCAGGTGGAAGATCACCCAGTCGCGGCTTTCGGGATATTCGATGGTCTCGCAGAGCAGGCAATAGGCGGTGCCGATCTCGTCGGCGACGCCTTCCATCAGCGGCTCCAGCATGGCGTTGGACAGCATGGCCGCGCGGCCGCGGTGGGTATAGGGGTTGTAGCTGTCGAAGCCGCCGCTGAACCATTCCGAAATCTCGCCGCCCTTGGGCGCATCGGGGTTCACATAGCGCAGATGCGGGAAATCGGCTGGCAGTTCGGGTTCGCCGAAGACCGCGATGCCATGCGACACGATGGTCCGGGGCTCCTGCGGCTCCTGCGCCAAGACCAGGCCGGGCAGAAGCGCCGTGAAGGCAAGCATCGGGGCATGTCGCAGGAAACGCATCGTCATCGGGTCTTGTCGATCCTTGTTCTGGTTCTGGCCTTGTTCTGGTTCTGGCCTTGCTCGAGGGCGGCGGGGCGCCCGCGGCAAGGCTAGCAGCCCTCGGGCCCGGTTCAACATGCAAATGCGTGATCCGCCGCGCGGGGCCGGGCCGCGGCAACGAAAAAGGGCGCCCCAAGGGACGCCCCATGCCTGCCGCGCGGGCCGCGCCGCTTACTGCTGGCCCTGCAGATAGGCGATCAGGTTGGCGCGATCCTCGATCTTGGGCAGGCCGGCGAAGGACATCTTGGTGCCCTTGATCACGGTCTTGGGATTGGCGAGGAACTCTTGCAGCGCCTCGGGCGTCCAGTCGCCGCCATGCGCCTTCATCGGGTCGGAATAGTTGAAGCCATCGACGCCGGCGACCGCGCGGCCGACGACGCCGTTCAGATGCGGGCCGACGCCATCGTTGCCGTCCAGCTTGTGACAGGCCTTGCACTTGCCGAACACCTTCTCGCCCGCGGCCGCATCGGCCGAAGCCAGGACGGTGGCGAAATCCGGGCCTTCATCGGCCGCGGCGTCGTCGGCCCCGCCGGCATCCTCGACCGGGATGGTGTATGCCTGGGCGTGTTCCTCGCCCTCGGCGCCATGGCCCGAGACGCCGACGTGAAAGATGCCCGATGCCGCCCAGCTCATCAACAGCAGGAACAGAAGCGAGCCGATTAGCGCACCGGCTGCCTTGGTGACGGTCATGGTATCGAACATGTCTGCGGATCCCCTGGGCTGTCCGTGGATTTGGCCGTATCTACCCGCTTTTGTTCCACCGGTTCAAGGTGTAGTTGTCGCTGGCAAAGCACAAAACGGACCAGGAGGCCAGCCCGGCACGAGGGCAAGGCCCAGGCCGCCACCCCGAGCCAAGGTGTGATCCATGACCGACGCCCCCACCCAGAACGTGATCGCATTCCAGGGCGAACCCGGCGCCTACAGCCACCAGGCCTGCCGCTTCTATCGCCCGCAGATGGAGGCGCTGCCCTGCCGCACCTTCGAGGACACGATCGAGGCGGTGCGGGCCGGCAAGGCCGAGCTGGCGATGCTGCCGGTCGAGAACTCGACCTATGGCCGGGTGGCGGACATCCACCACCTGCTGCCCGAAACCGGGCTGCACATCATCGACGAGGGCTTCGTGCGGGTGCGCATCAGCCTGCTGGCGGTGCCCGGCACCAAGCTGTCGCAGATCAGCGAGGCAATGAGCCACCCGGTGCTGCTGGGTCAATGCCGCGGCTTCTTGCGCCGCCACGCCATCCGCAGCATCGTCGGCGCCGACACGGCCGGCTCGGCGCTGGAGGTCGCGCGCCGGGCCGAGCCGTCGCTGGCCGCGCTGGCCGCGCCGCTGGCGGGCGAGATCTACGGGCTCGAGGAACTCGCTTCGGGCATCGAGGACCGGCAGAACAACACCACCCGCTTCCTGGTCATGGCGCGCCAGCCCGATTTCAGCCGCCGCACCAATGCCCAGGGCGGCACGACGATGATGACCAGCTTCGTCTTCCGGGTGCGCAACATCCCGGCGGCGCTCTACAAGGCGCTTGGCGGCTTTGCCACCAACGGCGTCAACATGACCAAGCTGGAAAGCTACATGGTGGACGGCGTCTTCACCGCGACGCAGTTCTATGCCGACATCGAGGGCCATCCCGAGGATCCGCATGTCGCCCGCGCGCTGGAGGAACTGGACTATTTCACTTCCAGCCTGAACATCCTGGGCGTCTATCCGGCCGATCCGCTGCGCGCCGCGCAGTCGCAGGCCGCCGCGCGATAGGCAGGCCGGCCGTTAGGCAGCCTGCGCGCCCGAGGCCAGGTCGGCGATGAACTCGCCGATCCGCCGGCCGAATTTGCAGTCCAGCTGCGCCTTGCCCAGCTTGGCGGTCTGCAACATCAGCCGCGCCTTCATGCTGCGCGGACGCGCCTCGGTCTCGAAGATCATCCGCGACTTCGTCCGGGTCAGCGCCACCACGGACATGCGGATGACCAGGTCGAACTGGTCGGATGTGCCGTTGAGGACCAGCAACTCGGGCGCGTCCAGCCGCACCACCTCGGCCGTGACTTCGCGATGACGGCCGCGCCAGTCGAAGCCGATCAGCCAGCGCATTCCCACCCCAGGGGCGGCCAGGTCGTCGAGCCGGCGCACCGTCGCCCCGCGCCGCACCAGCATCCGCTCGATGGCGTGAAAATTGCTGGCTGCACGGAACAGGGCCTCCGCGGCCAGGTCGACATCCCGTCGGGTCGAAAACTTCATTGCTGATCCAGTCAAATCAAAGAAACCAGGCACCGCCCCGGTCATCCCATGTTGTGCCGGGGCATGCAAGTCGCCGCCCGCAAGGGCCAACAGGCCGCAGGCATGAAATACAATCCAAGGTTGCAATATGTATCAATAGACTGCATTCATGCGTCATGACTTGCATATGCTCCGTTCCCAAATCGCATTCTGGCGTCAAGTCCATTGCAGTTCGCGTCTTGGCGACGACCGATCTGCACATGCATATGCTGGGTTACGACTATTTCGCCGACCGCCCCTCGGGGCGGCTGGGGCTGTCGCGGGCAGCAGCCCTGATCGCCCGAGCACGCCAGACGGCACGCAATTGCCTGCTGTTCGACAATGGCGACGGGCTGCAAGGCAGCCCGATGGGCGACTACCTGGCCGAGATGGACGACATCGGCGCCCGCCAGCCGCATCCGGCCATCGCGGCGATGAACGCGCTCGGCTATGACGCGGCGACCATCGGCAACCACGATTTCAGCTTCGGCCTGGGCTTTCTGCGCCGCACGCTGGAGGGCGCCGAGTTTCCCGTCGTCTCGACCAACCTGCGCCCGCACCATCCCCTGCCGGTGCAGGCCCATGCCCTGCTGACGCGGCAGTTCCACGACGACCAGGGCCGGACGCATGCGCTGCGCATCGGCGTGCTGGGCTTTCTGCCGCCGCAGACCGTGGAATGGGAACGCGGGCTGAAGGCCGAGATCGAGGTTCAGGACATCCTGCTGGCCGCCCGCACCGGCATCGCGGCCCTGCGCGAACAGGGCGCGGAACTGATCGTGGCGCTGGCGCATAGCGGCATCGGCGCGCTCGCCCCGGCGCCGATGATGGAGAACGCGGCCACCGCGCTGGCCGCCCTGCCCGGCATCGACGTGGTGATCGCCGGCCATACGCATCGGGTGTTCCCCTCGGCCGACCACCCGCAGGGGCCGGGGATCGACGCCCGCCGCGGCACGCTGGCCGGCAAGCCCGCGGTCATGCCCGGTTTCTGGGGCTCGCATCTGGGGGTGATCGACCTGCGGCTGGAGCCGCTGGCCCAGGGCTGGCGCATCGCCGATTTCACCTGCCGCGCCGAGCCGGTCGGCGCCGACGAGGATCACCCCGCCGTCACCGGCCCGGCCCTGTCCGCCCATCGCCAGACCCTGCGGCATTTCCGCCGCCGGATCGGCCGCACCGAGCGGCCGCTGAGCAGCTATTTCTCGCTGATCGGCGAGGATCCCGGCCTGCGGCTGGTGGCCATGGCGCAACGCTGGCACGTGCGGCGCGCCCTGCGCGGCACGCGCTGGCAGGATCTGCCGATCCTGTCGGCGGTCGCACCGTTCCGCGCCGGCGGCCGCGGCGGGCCGCAGCATTACACCGACGTCCCGGCCGGGCGGCTGACGCTGCGCAACATCGCCGATCTCTATCTGTTTCCGAACCGGATCTGCGCCATCCGCCTGACCGGGGCCGAGCTGTGCGAATGGCTGGAACGCTCGGCCAGCATGTTCCTGCGCATCGAGCCGGGCAAGCCGGACCAACCGCTGATCGACCCCGAGTTTCCCAGCTACAATTTCGACATCATCGACGGGCTGGGCTGGCAGATCGACCTGAGCCGCCCGCCGCGCTACGCGCCCGACGGAAAGCTGGCCCATCCCGATTCGCACCGCATCTGCGCTCTGACCCACCGCATGCGCCCGGTCGCGCCGGACCAGCCCTTCATCTTGGTGACGAACAGCTACCGGCTGTCGGACAGCGGGCTCTTCGCCCCGGTGACGGCGGGACGGCCGGTGCTGCTGGACAGCTCCTGCCCCACCCGCGAGGTGCTGCGCCGCTACGTGGCGCAACGCCGGGTGCTGGCCCCCAACCCCCGCGCCGGCTGGAGCTTTCGCCCCCTGCCCGGCACCTCGGTCCTGTTCGAGACCGGGCCTGCGGCGGCGGGGCATCTCGACGGGCTTTCCACCCCGGTCGAGCCGGCCGGAATCGCCCCCGACGGCTTCCTGCGCCTGCGCCTGCACCTGTAGGCGGCCAAGCCGCTTGCATCCCGCCGCGCGCGCGCCTATCTAGGCGGCGAGAGGTTGGCGCGGGCAGGCGCCTCGCCAACCCGGTCAGGTCCGGAAGGAAGCAGCCGTAACGAGTCCCGCTTGGGTCGCTGTCCAGCCTCTCACCCAGATTTCCCGACGATGGCAAGGATCGTGCCCGCATATCCGCGGTCGACCGGCACCGATGCCGGGCTATCGGCGGCCGAAAAGCTGCGCCAGGTCATAGGAATCACGTGCGCCGATATTGGCCGCATCCTTGTCCAGGAATCGCTCGGCGGCCTCGACCCCGGCATCATGCATGCGCTGCAACAGGCCGGGATTCGGCAGCAGCTTGGTCCGGGCGCTCAGCGAGTTCATCAGATCCTCGTCCATGATCGCATGCAGCAGCACGTTCTTCATCGGCCGCCCGGTCAGCCGCTCCTCGGCATGCAGCCGCTTGACGAAATTGATCGCCCGCAGCTCGGCCAGAAGCGCCGCGTTGAAACTGATCTCATTCACCCGGTCCTGGATCGCGGCCGGGGTCTTGGGGATCGCCTCGCGCAGCATCGGGTTGATGTTGACGATGACGATGTCGCGCGGCAGGTCGCCGCGATACAGCGGGAACAGCGCCGGGTTGCCGGAATAGCCGCCGTCCCAATAGGCCTCGCGCCTTCCGGTCAGCGGATCGTCGATCTCGACGGCGCGGAACAGCTCGGGCAGGCAGGCCGAGGCCAGCACCGTCTCGACCGTCACCTCGGCCCCGCCAAAGACCCGCACCAGCCCGGTGCGCACATTGGTCGCAGTAACGAAAAGCGCCGGCCCCTCCTCGCGCCCCAACCGGGGATGCGGCATCTCGCGCAGGATAGCGGCCAGCGGGTTGGTATAGAACGGCCCCGAATCATAGGGGCTGAACACTCGCGTCAGCGATTCCATCCATGCCACGGGCGAGAAAAGCTCGGTCAGCCGCTGCCAGGCGCGCGGCACCGGGAACATGGAATGCAGCCAGCGCACCACCGAATTGTCGCTGACCTGCCCCACCTGCGACCAGATATGGGCCAGGTTCTGCCGCGCCGCCTCGCGCCCGCGCCGGCCCGGCCCGCAGGACAGGCCCGCCGCCAGGGCCGCCCCGTTCAGCGCCCCAGCCGAGGTACCGCTGATGCCGCGGATCTCGATGTCCGGCTCGTCCAGCAACCGGTCCAGCACGCCCCAGGCGAATGCGCCATGCGCACCGCCGCCCTGCAGCGCCAGATTGATCCGCTTCACGTCCATGCCGCGCCCCTGTCGATCCAGACCGCCCGCAGGCTAACCCGGCGCCACGCGACACAAAACCCCGCACCCCGCGCCCGGCCTCTGCGCATTTCTTCGTTCCCCAAATACCCATGCGGCCGTGTCAGCGTCGCCCGTGCATGGGTATTTGGGGAACAGAGAAGACGCTCGTACAGCGCCCCGCACCCGCGCGGCGCCTGCTTCACCGTTTCCCCAATACTCATGCGGCCGCGCAACGGGCGCGGCGGATCAGTCCTCGGCCTGCGCCTCGGCCCGGCTCTTGCCCGCCACGTCCAGCGCCAGCGTCGCGGCCATGAAGGCATCCAGGTCGCCGTCCAGCACGCCCTGCGTGTCCGAGGTCTCGTGCCCGGTGCGCAGATCCTTCACCATCTGATAGGGATGCAGCACGTATGAGCGGATCTGGTTGCCCCAGCCGGCATCGCCCTTGGCCTCGTGCTGGGCGTTGATCGCGGCATTGCGCTTGTCCAGTTCCAGCTGGTACAGCCGCGCCTTCAGCGCCGCCATGGCGTTGGCGCGGTTCTGGTGCTGCGATTTTTCCGAGCTGGTCACGACGATGCCGGTCGGCAGGTGGGTGATGCGCACCGCCGAATCGGTGGTGTTGACGTGCTGCCCCCCCGCGCCGGACGACCGATAGGTGTCGATCCTGATCTCATTGTCGGGGATGGTGATCTCGATATTGTCATCCACCACCGGATAGACCCAGACCGAGGAAAACGAGGTATGCCGCCGCGCCGCCGAATCATAGGGCGAGATGCGCACCAGCCGATGCACGCCCGATTCCGACTTCAGCCAGCCATAGGCGTTCGGCCCCGAGATCTTGTAGGCGGCGGAACGGATGCCCGCCTCCTCGCCCGGCGTCTCGGACAGAAGCTCGACATTATAGCCCTTCTTCTCGGCCCAGCGGACATACATGCGCGCGAGCATGCTGGCCCAGTCGGCGCTTTCCGTGCCGCCGGCGCCGGCATTGATCTCCAGGAAGGTGTCGTTGCCGTCAGCCTCGCCGTTCAGCAGCGCCTCCAGTTCCTTCTGCGCCGCGAGTTCGGCCAGCGATTTCAGCGCGCCCTCGGCATCGGCGACGATCTCGGCATCGCCCTCGGCCTCGCCCAGTTCGATCAGCTCGGCATTGTCCTTGAGCTCGGTGTCGATGCGGCGATAGGTCTCGACCGCGTCGGACAGCATCTGCCGGTCGCGCATCAATTTCTGGGCGCGGGCCGGGTCGGACCAGATGTCGCCCGCCTCGATCATGGCGTTCAGCTCTTCCAGCCGGTGCGGCGCGGTTTCCCAGTCCATGCGCTGGCCGAGCAGTTTCAGCGATTTGCGGATCGCCTCGATGGTGGCTTGGGTTTCGGCGCGCATGGGCACTCTCTGGGTTCGGATTTCGGTCAGGGCAGGACAAATAGCGCGGGCGGCGGGCGGCGGCAAGCACCCGCCCGGCAAAGCGCCTTCAATACAGCCCGCCCGAGGACAGGGTGCCGAAATCGGCCTTTTTCGGGATCACCTTCTTCTTGCCGGTCGAGGTCGTCACCGCCTGGCCGCCGTCGCGGCCCTGGGTGAACAGCGGCAAGGTGCCCGGATCGGCGCGGCCGAAGCCACCGTCGACCAGCACCAGCCCGGTCAGATCCTGGCCGTCGCGGAAATATTCGGCGATGACGTTGTCGCCCTTGGCATCCGGGCCCAGGATCGCGCCGCTGAAGCGGTCGATATTGACGAAATGCCCGCCCGGCGGAACCTTGAAGGCGGTGCCGCCGAATTCCTTGACCGCCTCCTGCATGAACTCGTTGAAGACCGGCACGCAAAGCGTTCCGCCATAGGCGTTGGCGCCCAGCGTGCGCGGCTGGTCATAGCCCAGGTAGCAGCCGGCAACGATGTTCGAGGTAAAGCCGATGAACCACACGTCCTTGGCATCGTTGGTTGTGCCGGTCTTGCCGGCGACCGGCACCGGCAGGTTCACCCCGCGCCCCGAGCCGCGTTTCACCACGCCCTCAAGCATCGAGGTCAGCTGATAGGCGGTGATCGCGTCCATCACCCGCTCGCGGTTCGAACGGATCTCGGGCGCGGCGCCGGCGGGCAGGGTCGGCTGGCCGCAGGTCACGCAGTCGCGGCGGTCGTGGCGATAGATGGTGCGGCCGCGGCGGTCCTGCACGCGGTCGACCAGCGTGGGTTCCACCCGCTCGCCGCCATTGGCGAACATGGCATAGGCGGCGACCATCTTGAACAGCGTCGTTTCCTGTGCGCCGAGGCTGTTCGCCAGGAAATGGCCGAGATGGTCGTAGACGCCGAATTTCTCGGCATATTTCGCCACCGTATCCATGCCGATGCCCTGGGCGATGCGGATGGTCATCAGGTTGCGGGACTGCTCGATCCCGGTGCGCATCGGTGTCGGGCCGTAGAACTTGCCGCTGGCGTTCTTGGGCGTCCACAGCCCCTGCGGCGTGTTCACGGTGATCGGCTCGTCAACCACGATGGTCGCCGGGTTGAAGCCCGAATCCAGTGCCGCCGCATAGACGAAGGGCTTGAAGCTGGAGCCCGGCTGGCGCTGCGCCTGGGTGGCGCGGTTGAAGACCGAGCTTTGATAGGAAAAGCCGCCCTGCATGGCGATGACCCGGCCGGTGTTCACGTCCATGGCCATGAAGCCGCCCTGCACCTCGGGCACCTGGCGCAGGGTCCAGCGGATGAAGCTGCCGTCGCTGTCGCTGGTCATGCGACGCACCAGCACCACGTCGCCCACATCCAGCAGGTCCGAGGCCACCTGGGCCTTGGGCGCCAACGTGCCGTCGGCGCGCCGCTTCCTGGCCCATTGCACGTCCTTGGCCGGGATTGTCGCCGTACCTTCCTGGTCCTCGATGCCGATGGTGGCGTCGCCCTCTCCCAGCGCCAGCACCACGGCCGGGAACCAGCCCTCGATGTCGCGCGGCACGGCGGCATCGGAGAGCGCGGCGCGCCATGCCTGCTCGTCGCCCAGCTGCTCGGCCGGGATCGTAAGCCGGGTGCCGCGCCAGACGCCGCGACCGCGGTCGTATTTCTCCAGCGCCTGCTGCAGCGCATGCGCGGCGACCTGTTGCAGCTTGGGATCGACCGTCGCCCGGATCGCCAGCCCGCCGCCGAAGAACTCCTCGGCGCCGAATTGCGCCGAAAGCTGGCGGCGGATCTCGTCGGTGAAATAGTCGCGCGGCGGCAATTGCTGCTGGAAGGCGGGGAAATCGCCGTTCTGCACCGAGCGCAGCGGCTGCCTGGCCTCGGCCTCGTAGGTGGCCTGGTCGATATAGCCGTTCTGCCACATCTCGCGCAGCACATAGTCGCGCCGCTCGGTCAGCGCCTCTCTGGCGCGGACCGGGTGATAGCGGCCCGGCGCCTTGGGCATGGCGGCCAGCGTCGCCGCCTCATGCGGCGCGAGTTCGGTCAGCGGCTTGTTGAAATAGCTTTGCGCCGCCGCGGCCACGCCGAAGCTGTTCTGGCCCAGGAAGATCTCGTTGAGGTAAAGCTCAAGGATCTGGTCCTTGCTCAGCGTCGATTCCAGCCGGGTGGCCAGGATCAGCTCCTTGATCTTGCGCTCGATGCTGCGGTCGCTGGACAGCAGGAAGTTCTTCATCACCTGCTGGGTGATGGTCGAGGCGCCGCGCAGGTTGCGCCCGCCCGAACTGATCGCATCCAGCGCCGCCTTGCCCATGCCCATCGGGTCGAAGCCGTGATGGCTGTAGAAATGCTTGTCCTCGGCGCTGATGAAGGCCTGCTTCACCAGCGGCGGGATCTCGTCGATGGGCACGAAGATGCGGCGTTCCTCGGCGAACTCGTCGATCAGCCGCCCTTCGGCGGAATAGATCCGGCTGATGGTCTTGGGCGCGTATTGCGCCAATTGTTCATGGCTGGGCAGGTCGCGCGAATACATCCAGAACACCGCCCCGACCGTCAGGGCGATGAAGAAGACCGCGGTCACGAGCCAGGAAAAGATCGCACCGATGAAAGACAGCAGGAAGCGCAGCAATGGGCAAGCCTCTGGGGATAACCTGCGCCTCTATAGACAGCGAGGCCGCGCCCGTCAAAGCAACCTTGCGCTACTTGCGCAGCAGGGCGGCGCGGGCGGCATCGTCCTGCGCCCAAAGCCCGATGGCCTGCGCCAGCGCCTGGGCGGTCTGCGCGCGCCATTCGGGGTCGAACAGGTTGGCGCGGTCGCCCGGATCGGTCAGGAAGCCCAGCTCGACCAGCACCGAGGGGATGTCGGGCGATTTCAGCACCGAAAATGCCGCGCCGCGCACCGGCCGGCGATGCATGGCGATGCCCGCCCGGTTCAGTTCGGAGACTGCGAACTTGGCAAAGGCTTCCGAGCGCGGATGCGTCTCGGTCCGCGCCAGGTCCATCAGCACGTCGGCGACCTGGTCGTCGGTCCCCGACAGGTCCAGCCCGGCCAGCAGGTCGGCCCGGTCGTGGCGCATCGCCAGTTCGCGCGTGGCGCGGTCGTCGGCCTGCGGATTCCAGACATAGATCGACAGCCCCGCCGCCTCGCCCGCCGGCAACGCATCGGCATGCAGCGAGATGAACAGGTCCGCCCGCTCGGCGCGGGCAATGGTCATGCGCTGTTCCAGCGGAATGAAGCTGTCGTCCTTGCGGGTGGCGATGACCTCGAAACCGGCGGCGGTCAGGATCTCGGTCAACTCGCGGGCAAAGCCCAGCATCAGCGCCGCCTCGCTGATCGCGCCGACCTGGGCGCCGGGGTCGTGGCCGCCATGGCCGGGATCCAGCGCCACGCGCAGGGGCCGCGTGCCCGCGCGTCGCGGCGGCAACGAGGCCACGGCCGCCGGCTGCGGCAAGTCCCACAGCGCCGAAAGCGCATTGCCGCGGGTGACGAAATCCTCGGGCTTGACCGGCTCCATGCGCAGCCTGACCAGCGCCCTCTTGGCACCGCCCTCGGCCGGACCTTGCACCGCCAGCCGCAGGGCATAGGGTCCGGGCAGCTCCATCACCAGCCGCGACCAGCCGGCACGAAAGCGGCCCCAGCGCAGCGCCGGCACCAGTTCGCGGCCAGGCATTGCGTCGGCATCGGCGCCGGAAAAATCGATCTCGCGGAAATCCACCACCAGCCGCGGCGGCCCGTCGAGGAAATAGACCCGGTAGGGCACCGGCCGGCTGATCGTCAGCCGCAGTTCCATCGGCCGCGGCTTGCCGCGGTCGCGCCCCTCGGCCATCAGAGAGGATTGCGCCAGATCGACCGTCGCAGGTGCCGGGCGCGCGCCGTCATCGGCCAGCGCAGGCAGCGCCAGCCAGACCAGCAACAAGGCCCAGAGCCATCTCATCGTGCGGCCATGAAGGCCGCCAGCCGGTCCAGCCCCTCGGCGATCTCGGCCGGCCCCGCGGCATAGCTGAAGCGCAGGGTCCGCGCGCCGCGACGCGGATCGAAATCCAGCCCCGGCGTTACCGCCACGCCCGCTTTTTCAAGGATTTCCGCGGCGAAGCTCAGGCTGTCCGTGGTCAGGTCCGACACGTCGGCATAGATGTAGAAGGCGCCCTCGGGCGGGGCGATGCGGTCGAATCCCATCTTCGGCAGCCGGTCCAGCATCAGCCGGCGGTTCTCGGCATAGACGGCCAGGTTCGCCTCGGCCTCCTCCACGCAATCCAGCGCCGCCAGCGCCGCGACCTGGCTGGCATGCGGCGGGCAGATGAACATGTTCTGCGCGATGCGCTCGACGGTGCGGATCATGCTGTCCGGCACCACCATCCAGCCGACGCGCCAGCCGGTCATGCTGAAATATTTCGAGAAGCTGTTGATGACGAAGACCTCGTCCGTGACCTCCAGCGCGGAATGGAAGCCGGCGCCGTAATCGAGCCCGTGATAGATCTCGTCCGAGATCACGCTCATGCCCAGTTCCGCCGCCCGCGCGGTCAGCGCCGCCAGTTCCTCGCGCCGCAGCACCGTACCGGATGGGTTGCCCGGCGAGGCCAGGATCAGCCCCTGCGCATCCGCCGGCAGGTCGTCGGGACGCGGCTGATAGCGGTCCTCGGCCCGGGTCTGGATGCCCACCGGCTCCAGCGACATGGCGCGCAGGATCTGGCGATAGCTGGGATAGCCCGGCTCGCCCAAGGCCACCCGCTCACCCGCATCGAAAAGCGCCGAGAAGGCCAGGATGAAGGCGCCCGAGGAGCCCGGCGTCACCACCACACGGGCCGGGTCGAGGTCGAGCCCGTACCAGCGCCGGTAAAGCCCGGCGATGCCCCGGCGCAGTTCCGGCAGCCCGAGCGCCACCGTATAGCCCAGCGGCCGGTCCAGCGCCGCCGCCAGCGCCCGGCGCGCCCCCTCGGGCGCGGGGGTCGAGGGCTGGCCGACCTCCATGTGGATGATGCGGCGGCCTCCGGCCTCGGCCTTGCGGGCGGCCTCCATCACATCCATGACGATGAAGGGATCCACCTGCCCGCGACGGGATTGTCTCATGTCAGCCTGCCTCGTGGTTTTTGCCGGGTATCGGGCCTGCGGACGGCCCGGTCAAGCCCGCGTGATGCCCCGGCCGGCCGCTTGCAACACCGCGCGCAAGCGGTCAAGTTGCCGGGAACCGGAGAGGATTGTTCCATGAAAGCCCTTGTGACCGCCGCGCTGATCAGCGCCACCGCCCTGCCCGCCCTGGCCTTCGACCCGGCCAATATGACCGAGGCCGAGAAGGCCGCCTTCGGCGAGGCGGTGCGCGACTACCTGATGGCCAATCCGGACGTGCTGATCGAATCGATCAACGTGCTGGAGGAACGCCGCCTTGCCGACGAGGCCAGGAACGACGAACTGCTGGTCGAGAACAATCGCACGGCGATCTTCGACGACGGCCACAGCTGGGTCGGCGGCAATCCCGAGGGCGACGTGACCCTGGTCGAGTTCGTCGATTACCGCTGCGGCGTCTGCAAGCGGGTCAGCCCGGACGTGGAAAAGCTGATCTCGGCCGATGGCAACATCCGCTGGATCGTCAAGGAATTCCCGATCCTGACCCAGGAAAGCGACATGGCCGCGCGCTTTGCCGTCGCGGTGCAGCAGGAGGCGGGGCCCGATGCCTACAAGCAGGCGCATGACGCGCTGATGGAATCGCGCGGGCCGGTGAACCTGGAAAGCCTGACCAAGCTGGCCGGAGACCTGGAGCTGGACAGCCAGGCGGTGCTGAACCGGATGAACACCGAGGAGGTCTCGGCCGTGCTGCGCAAGAACCACCAGCTGGCCGAGCAAATGCGCATCATGGGCACCCCCACCTTCATCATCGGCGGCGAGATGCTGCGCGGCATGCCCACCGAGGGGCTGGAGGGCGCGATTGCCCGCGCACGCGCGGCCAAGGCCGAGGGCTGAGGCTGCGCCGCCTGGGCGGGTTGCGCGGGCGGAATGGGTATTTGAGGAACGAAGAAGCACGGGGCGGCTCGCGAGGGCCGCCCTTTCGCCTATTCGGCGGCGGCTTGCGCGGCCTCGAGTTCGGCGGCGCGTTTCTCGACCAGTTCGACGATATGGTCGACCATCTGCTCGTTGGTCATCTTGTGGTCCTGCTTGCCGGCCAGATAGACCATGCCGGAACCCGCGCCGCCGCCGGTGAAGCCGATATCGGTCATCAGCGCCTCGCCCGGCCCGTTCACCACGCAGCCGATGATCGACAGGCTCATCGGCGTCTTGATATGTTCGAGGCGCTTTTCCAGGGTCTCGACCGTCCTGATCACGTCGAAGCCCTGGCGCGCGCAGCTGGGGCAGGAGATGATCTGCACGCCACGGGTGCGCAGGCCCAGGGATTTCAGGATCTCGAACCCGACCTTGACCTCCTCGACCGGATCGGCCGAGAGGCTGACCCGGATGGTGTCGCCGATGCCCATCCACAGAAGGTTGCCCAGGCCGATGGCGGATTTCACCGTGCCCGACACCAGCCCGCCCGCCTCGGTGATGCCCAGGTGGATCGGCGCGTCGGTCGCCTCGGCCAGCTGCTGATAGGCGGCGGCGGCGAGGAAGACATCGCTGGCCTTCACGCTGATCTTGAATTCGTGGAAATCGTTGTCCTGCAGGATCCTGATGTGGTCGAGGCCGGATTCCACCATCGCATCCGGGCAGGGCTCGCCGTATTTTTCCAGCAGGTGCCGTTCCAGGCTGCCGGCATTCACGCCGATGCGGATCGAGCAGCCATGGTCGCGGGCGGCCTTGATCACCTCGCGCACGCGGGCAGCGTCGCCGATATTGCCGGGATTGATGCGCAGGCAGGCGGCGCCGGCCTCGGCGGCCTCGATGGCGCGGCGGTAGTGGAAATGGATGTCGGCCACGATCGGCACCGGGCTTTCGCGGCAGATCTCGCGCAGGGCGCGGGTCGAGGCTTCGTCGGGGGTCGAGACGCGGACGATGTCGGCGCCGACGTCGGCGGCGCGGATGATCTGGTCCAGCGTCGCGCGCACGTCCGAGGTGTCGGTATTGGTCATGGTCTGCACGCTGATCGGCGCGTCGCCCCCGACCGGCACGTTGCCGACCATGATCCGGCGCGACTTGCGCCGGTCGATATTGCGCCAGGGGCGGATCGGATTATGCGACATGGCTGGTGCCTTTTCCTGCGCCAGGGGCGGCTTCACCCGTCAGAAATAGGCCGATCCGGCCAGACGGGCAAGCCATCCGGTCCCGGTCAGGCGCGCGATGCCGCATCCGTGACCCCGGATTCATGCTCCGGCGGCCATGACCCGGCGCCCGGTCAATCCTGCGCGGGGGCCTGTTCCGGCGGCTCGGCCGATGCCAGGGCGACCATTTCGGCCAGCTGCGGATCCTTGCTGAGATCGGCAAAGGCATATTGCGCCGTCAGCGCCGTCGGCGAAAGCTCGACATTCTTGACCACCTTGGCGCCGGGTGCGGCCGGGCCGTAGGTGCGGCCGTTGACCGCGAAATAGACCGCGCCGGAATTGCCGGCGCGCAGCACCGGCGGCGCCTCCAGCTTGGGCAGGGCGAAACGCTCGCCCGCGTCCATGGTCTTTTCCAGCAGCACCGTGCCGTCGGCCGAGGTGACGCGCACCCAGGCGGGACGGGCGGCAAGGATCTCGATCTCGGGCGCATCGGGGGCAACGGTGCGCACAGCCGCCTGTTCGGGCGGCATCTGCGGGCCATAGACCCGGTCGTGGACCGCGGCGCTGCGGGTCGCAGGCACGGCGCCTTCCGGCTTGGGCGTGGAGGTGTCCAGCCGCGGGTCGATGGCGGCGATGGGCCCGTCGCGGGCGACCAGCACGGGCAGTTCCAGCGCCTGCGGCCGGTAGGTGCGGTCCAGCCCCTCGGGGCGCGGCAGGTTGACCTGGGCCGATTCGACGGTTTCGGGCTCGGCCGCCTCCTGCACCGGGTCCAGCGCGGCGATCACGCCGGGCGCCTGCTCGCCGGGGGTCAGGTTGACCTTCTGCACCTCTTGCAGCACGGCCCAGCCGCCATAGCCCAACCCGCAGGCCAGCACGACCATGACCAGCAGCGAGCCGATGGCCCGCGGCTCGATCGAGCTCCAGATGCTTTCCTGCCGAGGCAGGAAGATCGGATGCGGATTGGCCAGCGCCTCGGCCGGGTCCGAGGGGCGGCGCTGCGGCTTCGGCCCCGCGGCGGCGGGGGCCATGCCATGCGTGGGCTGGAAACCCGATTCCTGGCAGAAGCGGCGGAAGGTCCAATCGGCATCCATGCCGAGATAGCGGGCATAAGAACGCACGTAGCCGGCGATGAAGCTCGGCGTGTCGAAGGCGGAAATGTCGCAATTCTCGATGGCGGCGACATAGGAGGCGCGAATGCGCAATTCGCGCTGGACATCCAGCAGCGACTTGCCCAGCGTGGCCCGTTCGCCCCGCATCAGATCTCCGAGACGAATGTCAGGATCGTCGAAACCGGGCGGCAAGGCCGCCGGCTCCTCATGGCCATTGGACGGGGGGTTCCCCCTTAGCCCGATCATTGCGCCTGCCCCATACTTTGCTGCTCGTCCCCGCGAATCGGAAGACTCTCAGAACTTGATTAAAGCAAGGTTATCACGGGCGCGAGAGGTCTTCACCCCGAAACCGTCTCAGGCAGCCGAAGTTGAACGGTTCAGTTTGCACTGCGACCAGAGGCTGTCCATGGCCTTCACCAGGTGGTCGATCTGCTTGGGGTCATGCACCGGCGAGGGCGTGAAGCGCAGCCGTTCCGTGCCGCGCGGCACGGTCGGGAAGTTGATCGGCTGCACATAGATGCCGAAATCGGCCAGCAGCATGTCGGACAGCGCCTTGCAATGCACCGGGTTGCCGACATGCACCGGCACGATATGGCTGCCATGGTCCATGATCGGCATGCCCAGCCCGCGCAGCCGCATCTTCAGGATGCGGGCGTTCAGCTGCTGCTGGTCGCGCAGCAACTGCCCCTCGGCCGTCTTGAGGAAGGCGATCGAGGCCGCGGCGCCCGCCGCCACCGCCGGCGGCAGCGAAGTGGTGAAGATGAAGCCCGGCGCATAGGAGCGGATCGCGTCCACCATCTTGGCCGAGGCGGCAATATAACCGCCGAAGACGCCGAAAGCCTTTCCCAGCGTGCCGTTGAAGATGTCAATGCGATGGCTCAGCCCGTCGCGCTCGGCCACGCCGCCGCCGCGGGGGCCATACATGCCGACGGCATGGACCTCGTCCAGATAGGTCAGGGCGTTGAACTCGTCCGCGAGGTCGCAGATCGCGGCGATGGGGCCGAAATCGCCATCCATGGAATAGATCGACTCGAAGGCGATCAGCTTGGGCGCCTCGGGATCGTCGGCCTCCAGCAGCTCGCGCAGATGCGCCACGTCGTTGTGGCGGAAGATGCGCTTGGCGCCATCGAAACGCTTGATCCCCTCGATCATCGAGGCGTGGTTCAGCTCGTCCGAATAGATGATGAGGCCGGGAAACAGCTTGCGCAGGGTCGAGAGCGTCGCGTCATTGGCGGTATAGGCGCTGGAAAAGACCAGCGCGGCCTCTTTCCCGTGCAGATCGGCCAGTTCCCCTTCCAGGCGCTTGTGATAGACGGTGGTGCCCGAGATGTTGCGCGTGCCGCCGGAACCCGCCCCCGTGGCATCCAGCGCCTCGTGCATCGCCGCCAGCACCACCGGATGCTGGCCCATGCCCAGGTAGTCGTTCCCGCACCATACGGTGATCTGGGTCTCGGTCCCGTCGGGACGGGTCCAGACCGCCTGCGGATAGGCCCCCTTGCGGCGCTCGATGTCGATGAAGGTGCGATAACGACCCTCTTCGTGCAGCTTGCCGATGGCCTGATCGAGGGCGGCTGAATAGTCCATCACGGATCCCTTGCCTTGCTTGAACTTGCTCGCTTGGGGGATCATGCTGCGATCCCGCGGGTCATACCTTGATACGCATCAAGCCAGAGAAAATACAGCGTAAAAATGTCGCACCCATACCAAGATGACAGGCATTTTCTCTGATAAAATCAATCAGGAAAGGCGAAGGATGACGGACAATTCCAGAATCGGCGAAGTACTTTCAACGCTGGACGCGGGGCTGCCCCAGGCGCTCGACCGGCTGATGGAATTTCTTCGCATTCCCTCGGTCTCGACCGACCCGGCCTATGCGGCCGAGGTGCGGCGGGCGGCGGAGTGGCTTTGCGCCGAACTGACCTCGCTGGGCTTCCAGGCCGCGTTGCGCGACACGCCCGGCCATCCGATGGTGGTCGCGCATTCGCCCAAGGGCACGCGGCGGCCCTTGCTGTTCTATGGCCATTACGACGTGCAGCCGGTCGATCCGCTGGAACTGTGGCACCATCCCCCCTTCGAGCCCCGCATCGAGCATACGCCCCAGGGCAGGGTGATCCGCGGCCGCGGCGCCTCGGACGACAAGGGCCAGCTGATGACCTTCATCGAGGCGTTCCGGGCCTGGAAGGCCGTGCATGGCAGCCTGCCCTCGGACCTGGTGCTGCTGTTCGAGGGCGAGGAGGAATCCGGCTCGCCCAGCCTGCGCCCCTTCCTGCGCGAGAATGCCGGGGAATTGCGCGCCGGCATCGCCATGATCTGCGACACCGGGCTTTATGCCGACGGCCGCCCGGCCATCACCACCCAGCTGCGCGGGCTTTGCGGCGAGGAGATCGTGATCCGCGCCGCGGACCGCGACCTGCATTCCGGCAGCTTCGGCGGGCTGGCGGCGAACCCGGTCCAGATCCTTGTCAACGCGCTTGCGACGGTCAAGGACGCCAGCGGCCGCGTCACCCTGCCCGGCTTCTACGAGGGCGTCGAGGAACTGTCCCCGGAACTGCGCGCCGACTGGGACGCGCTCGGCTTCGACCCGGCCGAGTTCCTGGCGCGCGTCGGGCTGAAGCATCCGGTCGGCGAGACGGGCCGCACCGGGCTGGAGATGGTCTGGAACCGCCCCACCTTCGAGATCAACGGCATCACCGGCGGCTATACCGGCGAGGGCTTCAAGACCGTCCTGCCGGCCGAGGCCCGCGCCAAGGTCAGCTTCCGCCTGACCGGCACCCAGGATCCCGACCGCATCCGCGAGACCTTCCGCGCCCATGTCCGCGCCCATGTGCCCGAGGATTGCACCGTCGAGTTCCATGGCCATGGCGCAAGCCCGGCCAGCCGCATGGACATCTCGGACCCGGCCTTCGCCGCGGCCAAGGCGGCGCTGAGCCAGGAATGGGGCCGCGAGGCCGCCTATATCGGCGCCGGCGGCTCGATCCCCATCGCCGGGGATTTCAAGGAGATCCTGGGCATGGACTCCATGCTGATCGGCTTTGCCCGCGACGACGACCGCATCCATTCCCCGAACGAGAAATACGACCTCGACAGCTTTGCCAGGGGCGCGCGCAGCTGGGCGCGCATCCTGGCCGCCCTGGGCTGAGAGGAGACCGGGGACGGCGGCCCGGCCGGGTCGCCTCCCTCGGCGCGGCGGCAGCGGCGAAAAAGGGGCCGAGACCGGATCCTTGGCTTGCGCCCGTGACCCAGATCAATTCATGGGGGCAAGCGCCGTGATAGGGCGCGGGCAGCATTGAAAGGACAGGCATCCAACATGACCACGGCTGCATTCGTTTCGACGGTTCTGGCGCTGCTGCTGGCGCCGGGGCCGACGAATACGTTGATGGGAATCGCGGGGGCGCAGCGTGGCCTGGCCCGCGTCGCGCGCCTGCTGCCGGCAGAGCTGGCAGGCTACCTGACCGCCATCCTGCCGCTGGCCTTCCTGGGCGCGGGGCTGCTTGAACAGATGCCGGCCCTGGCGGTCGGGCTGAAACTGGCGGCGGCCAGCTGGATCATGGTTCTGGCGACGGCCCTGTGGCGGGCGCCGGGCAGCGATGGAGAAAGCCGGGACATCGGCGCCCGGCGGATCTATGTGACCACCGTCCTGAACCCCAAGGCGCTGATCCTTGGCCTTGTCCTGCTGCCCGCGCCGCAGGATCCGGCTTTCGCGACGCGGCTGGGGATGTTCTGCCTGATGGTGATCGGCGCGGCCTTGGCCTGGGGCTGCGCCGGGATCCTGGCGCAGGCGGGAAACGGCGGCCGGGAACGGCTGCAGGGCGTCCAGCGCGTCGCCTCGGTCTGGCTTGCATTCGTCTCGATTTCGCTGGTGTTCGGCCTCATGCGCGTCTGATGCCCGGCGGCGCTGTCCCGCGGGGCTCCGCCTCGGCTCCGGGGCGGCAGGCAGCCTCGGCGCGGACCCGCATCCCGGCATGAAAAGGGGCGCCCCGCGGGCGCCCCGATCATCCCGGCGGGCCGTCCTTCAGGCGGCGCGGGCGGTCAGCACGGTCTCGACCTTCTTCTGGGCGCCGGCCTCGTCCATGCCGGAAACGGCGGCGACCTCGCGGGTCAGGCGGTCCAGCGCGGCCTCGTAAAGCTGGCGCTCGGAATAGGACTGTTCGCGCTGGTCGTCGGTGCGATGCAGGTCGCGCACCACCTCGGCGATCGACATCAGATCGCCCGAATTGATCTTCTGCTCATATTCCTGGGCGCGGCGCGACCACATCGCCCGCTTGACGCGGGCCTTGCCCTTCAGCGTGTCCAGCGCCCGCTCGACCAGGTCCGGGGTCGAGAGGCCGCGCATGCCGATCTCGGTCGCGCGGGCGGTGGGCACGCGCAGGGTCATTTTGTCCTTCTCGAACGAGATCACGAACATCTCGAGGCGCAGCCCCGCCACCTCCTGCTCTTCGATCGACACGATGCGGCCCACGCCATGCGTGGGATAGACGACAAAGTCATCGGGGCGAAATTCGGTCTTCTTGGCTTTCGACATTGGGCATCCTTCGCAGTTGCGCCGCCGCGCGACACAAAAACCCCCAAGGAGGGACGATCCCCCCTTACGGGCCAACATTGTTGTTCTTGCACTTCTGACCGGGCAGTCGATCAGGACAGGCAGCAACGCCGGCCAGGCCACAAAAGCAGCCCGACCGGCGCGAGATGGCTGCACCATAGCACAAAAATCGCGCCGGTTCAAAGGTTCCCTGAAAAGCGGCACCGGCCCCGTTTGGCGAAAGAAAATCGTTTAAACTCAACACCAGGAAAACGCCTCACCGAACAGAGCCGATGCATGGTCAGGGCGAATCGACGCCCTCGCCACGGACACGATCTAGCGGCCGCGCCCCCGGCCCGCCAGCGATGCGGCAGTCAAATCCCACATATGAGACGGGACATGATGCGCGGCAGGCACAGTCGTTAGCATTTCAAACAAGATCGGGGACCACCAGCGGAACCGGAGGTCTCAATCCCCTTCACCGGGCGCTTCCGAGAAATATTTCTCCAGCTTGCCGGGCATGCCGTCCATCTCCTGATAGCCGGGCATCGGATCCTTCTTGCGCGTGATCACCGGCCAGGATTCGGCATATTTGCGGTTGAACTCGACCCATGTCTCCATGTCGGGCTCGGTATCGGGGCGAATCGCGTCAGCCGGGCATTCCGGTTCGCAGACGCCGCAGTCGATGCATTCGTCGGGATGGATGACCAGCGTGTTCTCGCCTTCATAAAAACAGTCCACGGGGCACACCTCGACGCAGTCGGTGTATTTGCACATGATGCAGTTTTCAGTGACGACATAGGTCATGGCGAGATATTCCTGTTTCCTGATCGGCTAGTTACGCCCGCCGCCGCCATCAATCAAGGCCACCGCCGGCGAAAAGACGAGGATATGGCCGAGCCCCGTCCGGGATGGGATGGCGTTCTGTCGCAGGGGCGCGGACCGGAACCCGGTTCTTTGCCCCGCCTTGCCTAGAGTTCCTCGTAAAGCGTCGCCGCCTCGCTGGCCGGGCCGCGCCGCGCGCCCAGAAGCAGGATCCGCAGCACCCGCACCCGGCCATGGGCCGAAACGGTGACGGTATCGCCGCCCCGCACCGCCTGCGCCGGCTTGCTGCAAGGCTGGCCGTTCAGCCGGATGCCCCCGGCGCCGATCGCATCGGCGGCCAGGGTGCGGGTCTTGAACAGCCGCGCGTGATGCAGCCAGCGGTCGAGCCTGATGCTTTCGCCGCCTTCCCCGATCACGTCTTGTTCTTGAGCGCGGCGAGAACGGCGAAGGGGCTGTCCGGGTCGGCCTGTTTCTCGGCCCGCGGCGGGCGGGCCTCGAAGCTCTTGGGACCGTCATGGCGCGGCTTGCCCTTGGGTTTGCCCTTCGGCCCGCGTTCGGGTCGGTCGCCGCGTTCACCACGCGGCTTGCCTTCGAAGGGCTTGCCCTCGCGCCGGTTCTCCTGTCCGGCCTCGCGCTCGCGGCGCGGGCCACGTTCGCCTTGCGGACGCCCCTGGCCCTGACCCTGGCGCTCGCCGCGCTCGGGCCGGCGATGGCCGCCGCGGGGGCGCGGCGCCCAGGTGAAGGTATAGAACACCTCGGTCTCGGGCGCCGGTTCGCCGGCTTCGTCCCCTGCCCCGGCCGGATCCCCGGCTTCGGCCTGAGCCTCCGCCTCGGCGGCCTTGCGAGCGGCCTGCTCGGCCTCCCATTTGGCGCGGGTTTCGGCGGCAAGCACGCTTTCTTCCTCGGTCAGCGGATGCTCGTGATCGGCCTCCTCCGGCGCCGGCGCCGCGGCAGGAGCCGTTTCGACGCGGACCTTGGGCCTCTCGCCCTTTTCGGCGCGATAACCCAGGCCCTGCATCAGCCCGGCGAATTGTTCCAGCGTCATGCCGGTGATCGACAGCATGTCCGGCGTCGCCTCGAAGCCGCCACGGCTGTCCTGGCCGCGCAGCATGTCGGCCAGCCGTTCCAGCATGTCGATGCGGATCGCGCGTTCACCCGCCGGGTGATAGCCCGAGAGCGTGTAATAGCCCTTGGGCACGTCGGGCAGGTTCGGGATCGTCACCAGGCCGGGGGGCGGGCTTTCGGGAAATTCCGACAGGCCCTGGTCCAGCCCCCAAAGCACCAGCCGCAGCCGGGTCGGCGCCGGCTTCAGCAGCGCCGGCTGGAAAATGGTGAACTGGCCGAAGCGCACGCCATGCTTGCGCAAGAGGCCGCGCGCATCCTGGTCCAGTTCCTTGACCTCGGCGGCGACGCCCTCGCGCGGCAGCACGCCCAGCGCCTCGACCAGGCGGAAGGCGAAGCCGCGGGCCAGCCCGGCCAGCGTCTCGTCGTTTTTCAGCGCCAAGAGCGGCTCGAACAGGGTGGCGATCTTACGGTCGATGAAATGCTGCAGCCGGCGGCGCACCTTCTCGGCGATCTCGGGGCCCGCCTCCTCATCGACGAAGGCCTCGACGCCGGGCTTCAGCGCCTCGGCGCCCTTGACCAGCTTGCCCACCGCCGAGGCGCCCCACATCAGGCCGCCCTGTTCGGTGAAGTCCAACTCGGTATCCGGCGCGTTGTAGAAGCGGTCGGCGCGCAGATGGAACTCGGGGCGCAGCGCCTCATAGGCGGCGCGTTGCAGCATCCGCGCCTCGTCCCCGGTTGCGCTCGGATCGGCGTGGAAGCGGAAGCCTTCCAGACGGCCGGCGAACTCGCCCTCGACCGTCACTTCGCCCTTGTCATTCACCTCGGCCAAAAGGCTCTCCTTCTGCTTGAGCCGGCGCAGCAGCACGGACGTGCGCCGGTCCACGAATCTTTGCGTCAGAGCCGCGTGCAACGCGTCCGACAACCGATCTTCTACCGCGCGCGTCTCGGCACGCCAATGACTTTCGTCCGACACCCAGCCGGATCGTTGGGCAACATAGGTCCAGGTGCGTATATATGCCAATCGTTTCGACAATGTGTCGATGTCGCCCTGAATCCGGTCAATGCGGCGGATCTGCCCCTCCAGCCAGTCGCCAGGCAGCTTGCCCTCGCGCAGAAAGCCGAAGATCCGCGCCAGCAGCGTCGAATGCTCGGCCGCCGAGATCGAGCGGAAATCCGGGATCCGGCAGACGTCCCAGAGCAGCCGCACCTCGCGCGGATGCGTCACCTGGTCGCGGATCTCGGGCATCGCCGACAGCGCCTTGAGCGCGCGGATGTCGTCCGCCTCGCGCCCGCGCGCCAGCCATTCCGATTGCGGCTGCGTCTCCAGTCCTTGCAGCAGCCGCTCGACCGTGCCGAATTCCAGCGCGGCATTGCGCCACATCAGCCGGCTGATCGGCTGGAAGCGGTGGTTCTCGATCGCCTCGACCAGCCCCTCGTCCAGGGGGCTCGCATCGCCGGTGACGCCGAATGTGCCCGGCTCGGTATGCCGCCCGGCGCGGCCGGCGATCTGGCCCAGCTCGTGCGGAAACAGCGGCCGATAGCGGCGGCCGTCGAATTTCTCGGTGGCGGAAAAGGCGATGTGGCGGATGTCGAGGTTCAGCCCCATGCCGATGGCGTCGGTGGCGACCAGGTAATCGACCTCGCCCTGCTGATACATGGCGACCTGGGCATTGCGGGTGCGCGGGCTCAGCGCCCCCATGACCACGGCGCAGCCGCCCTTCTGGCGACGGATCAGCTCGGCCGTGGCATAGACCTCCTCGACCGAGAAGCAGACGATGGCCGAACGCGGCGGCATGCGGCTGATCTTCTTCGAACCGGCCCAGGAAAGCGTCGAGAATCGCTCGCGCCGCA
The DNA here is from genome assembly GCF_046335115.1 of Paracoccus sp. P2. Taxonomy (NCBI): domain Bacteria; kingdom Pseudomonadati; phylum Pseudomonadota; class Alphaproteobacteria; order Rhodobacterales; family Paracoccaceae; genus Paracoccus; species Paracoccus sp. P2. Next base: position 53,049 of record NZ_JBGOSN010000003.1, read on the forward strand.
TGAACTGCGCCTGCGGCACCAAGGCGGCGATGGCCGGGCGCATGGTGTCGCTGCCCAGCAGCAGGGTTTCATGCAGGCCGCGCATGTTCAGCAGCCGGTCGGTGAAGACATGGCCGCGTTCCGGGTCGGCGCAAAGCTGGATTTCGTCGATGGCGACGAAATCGGCCCCGACCTCGGGCATGGCCTCGGTGGTGGCGACCCAGTATTGCACGCGCTCGGGCACGATCCGCTCCTCGCCCGTGACCAGCGCCACGACCGAGGGGCCGCGCGCCTTGACGATGCGGTCATAGACCTCGCGCGCCAGCAGCCGCAGCGGCAGGCCGATGACCCCGGTGCGATGCGCCAGCATCCGGTCGATGGCGTAATGCGTCTTGCCGGTATTGGTCGGGCCAAGGACGGCCGTGACCCGCGATCTGTCATTCATCAGGCGTCGGTGCCCTGCAGTTTGCGTTCGAGGCGCTGGACGGCATCCTGCGCCTCCTGTTGATGGGGATGGATCTTCAGGCTCCGGCGAAAGGCCACCAGCGCGTCCCGGTCGTCGCCCAGTTCCTCGAGGATGGTGCCGAGCTGGGTCAGGGCGCCGAAATGGCGCGGCTCCAGCCGCAGCACCTGCCCCAGGTCGGCGATGGCCGGGCCGAAATCGCCGTCCAGATAGAAGGCGACCGAGCGCAGATACCAGCCGGCCGCGAAATCCGGCGCATGATCGGTCAGCGCGGTCAGGTGGCCGATGGCGGTGACGGTATCGCCCGCGTCCAGCGCCGCCTCGCCCCGCTTGTAGAGCAGGTCCATCGCCGCCGAGCCGGAACGCGACCAGATGCGCAGGATGTCGGTCTCGGCCCGCGCCCAGGTCTCGCCGCCCGGCTGGGCCAGCTCGGCGAACAGCAGGTCCAGGTCTTCGCGCTCGCGCAGCCGCGCCTCGGCGGTCGGCTCGGAGGCGGCGGCGGGTTCGGAAAGCGGGCTTTCGGGCAGCGCATCGCTTTCGGCTTGCGGCGGATCCTCTGGCAGCGGCAGATCCTGCACCGGCATCGCATCGGGCGCGGCGGCGCCGTCCTGCCGCGCATGGCCGGCCCCGGCCCCCGCCAGCCCCAGGAAAAGTGCTGCCGCGACGGCATGATGGAAATGGGGGACTGGCAAAAGCATATTCCCCATGTAACTTTCCCCATCGTCTAATTCCAGACACGAGAACAGGAGATCGAGAATGAGCAAAGTGGTCGAGGCAGCCGTGGCCGCTCTGGACGAAAAGGCCAAGGGCTTCGACGGCACCGCCAAATTCGTCATCGAGGGCGAGGGATCGGTCTATATCGACGCCGACGGCGCCCGCGCCGCCGATGACGAGGCCGAGGTGACGCTGACCGCCAGCCGCGAGACCTTCGAGGGCCTGCTGTCGGGCGACGTGAACCCGACCACCGCCTTCATGACCGGCAAGCTGCGGGTCGACGGCTCGATGGGCACGGCGATGAAGCTGGGCGCGCTGCTGTCCTGAGCGATGAGGCCGGCGCCCTTCAACACCTTGCCCGGCGATCCGCTGCCCACGGCCCGCGCCTTCTGGCTGCGGGCCGAGGACGGGGTGCGCCTGCGGGCGGCGCATTGGCCGGCGGGCGGCGCCTCGGGAACGGTGCTGCTGTTTCCGGGCCGCACCGAATACCTGGAGAAATATGCCGAGGTCGCGGCCGAGCTGAACGCCGCCGGGCTGGACGTGCTGGCGCTGGACTGGCGCGGACAGGGCATGTCCGACCGGTTGCAGGACAATGCCCGGCCCGGCCATATCGGCGATTTCGCCGATTACCAGCGCGACGTGGTCGAACTGGTGGTCGCGGCGCAGGAACTGGACCTGCCGCGGCCCTGGCACCTGCTGGCGCATTCCATGGGCGGCACCATCGGCCTTGCCGCGCTTGGTGCGGGCCTGCCGGTGCAAAGCGTGGTGTTCTCGGCGCCGATGTGGGGCATCAACCTGCGCCGCGTGCCCGAGGCGCTGGCGCTGGCGCTGGCCGGCACGCTGAGCCGGCTTGGCCGCGGCGGCCATCCCGCGCCGCGCACCGGGGGCGAGGACAGCTTCGTGCTGCTGGATCCGTTCCACGACAACCTGCTGACCCATGACGGCCGGCGCTGGGGCCGGCTGGTGGCCGAGGCCGCGGCCTGGCCCGACATCTCGGTCGGCGGCGCCAGCAACGACTGGCTGCGCGCGGCGCTGCTGGAATGCCGGCGCCTGGCCGCGCTGCCCCCGCCCGCGCTGCCGGCGCTGATCGCGCTGGGGGATTGCGAGCGGGTCGTCTCGGCCCAGGCCATCCGCAACCGCGCCGCCGCCTGGCCCGGCGCCCGGCTGCTGGAACTGGCCGATTGCCGGCACGAGCCGATGATGGAGCGCGACCCGGTCCGCAGCCGCTTCCTGGACGCCGCCATCGCCTATTTCGGCGCCGCCACCACGCCCTGAATCGCGCCTTGAATCGGGCCGACGCCCCTGCCCCGGCACATCGCATGGCTTGCAGCCAGACGGTTCAGAGGTCACATGTTGAGCACACGAAAGGAGCGATCATGACGATTTCTGCCCGCAGCCCCCTGGACCGCGTCCTGCCGCGAGACGAGAATGCCTTGCCTGTCCCGGCCCAAACCCCCGATCTGGGCGCGTTGCCGGAATGGGAACTGGGCGATCTCTATCCCGCACCCGATTCGCCGGAACTGGCCCGCGACATCGAGGCGGTCGAGCGGGCCTGCTGCATCTTCGCCCGCGACTACGACGGCAAGCTGGCCTCGCTCGACGCCGGCAAGATGCTGGAATGCATCGAACGCTACCAGGAGATCGACATCCTGGCCGGGCGGGTCATGTCCTATGCCGGGCTGCGCTATTACCAGAACACCACCGATTCGGCCCGCGCCAAGCAGATGGGCGACCTTCAGGACCGCATCACCGCGGCAACGACCAAGCTCGTATTCTTCAGCCTGGAGTTCAACCGCATCCCCGACGCGCGCTACGAGGAAATCTTCGCAGCCCCGAACGGTCCCGCCCGCTACAAGCCGGTCTTCGACCGCATGCGCGCCATGCGCCCCTACCAGCTCTCGAACGAGCTGGAACGCTTCCTGCACGACAATTCCGTGGTCGGCGCCGCCGCCTGGAACCGGCTCTTCGACGAGACCACGGCCGGCCTGACCTTCGACGTCGCGGGCGAGGAACTGGGGCTGGAGGCCACGCTGAACCTGCTGACCGACCACGACCGCGCCCGGCGCGAGGCCGGTGCCCGCGCCCTGGCCGAGGTCTTCGGCCGGAACGTCAAGCTCTTCTCCCGCATCCACAACACACTGGCCAAGGAAAAGGCCATCGAGGACAAGTGGCGCAAGATGCCGACGCCGCAGACCGCGCGCCACCTGTCAAACCATGTCGAGCCCGAAGTGGTCGAGGCGCTGCGCGACGCCGTCACCGCCGCCTATCCGCGCCTGTCGCATCGCTACTACCGGCTCAAGGCCCGCTGGCTCGGCCTCGACAAGCTGCAGGTCTGGGACCGCAACGCGCCGCTGCCCAGCGAAAGCCCGCGCCTGATCCCCTGGGCCGAGGCGCAGGCGACGGTGCTGGACGCCTATGCCGGCTTCTCGCCGAGGCTGGCGGAACTGGCGCAGCCCTTCTTCGACAAGGGCTGGATCGACGCGGCGGTGAAGCCCGGCAAGGCGCCGGGCGCCTTCGCCCATCCGACCGTGACGACGGTGCATCCCTATGTGCTGCTGAACTACCTGGGCAAGCCGCGCGACGTGATGACGCTGGCGCATGAACTGGGCCATGGCGTGCACCAGCGGCTGGCAGCGGCGCAGGGCGAATTGCTGGCCGCGACGCCGCTGACCCTGGCCGAAACGGCCAGCGTCTTCGGCGAGATGCTGACCTTCCGCGCGCTCTTGGCAAAAACTGCCGACAAGGCGCAGCGCAAGGCGTTGCTGGCCGGCAAGGTCGAGGACATGATCAACACGGTGGTGCGCCAGATCGCCTTCTACGATTTCGAATGCAAGCTGCACGCCGCCCGCGCCAAGGGCGAGTTGACCCCCGAGGACATCAACGCGCTCTGGATGTCGGTGCAGGCGGAATCGCTGGGCGACGCCTTCGAATTCATGCCGGGCTACGAGACCTTCTGGACCTATGTGCCGCATTTCGTGCATTCGCCCTTCTACGTCTATGCCTATGCCTTCGGCGACGGGCTGGTGAATGCGCTTTATGCCGCCTATGAGGACGGGCTGCCCGATTTCCAGGCAAAATATTTCGACATGCTGGCGGCCGGCGGTTCGCGCCACCACAAGGAGCTTCTGGCGCCCTTCGGCCTTGATGCGTCCGATCCCGCCTTCTGGGACAAGGGCCTGTCGATGATCGAGGGCTTCATCGAGGAGCTCGAGGCCATGGAGGACTGAACCCTCGCGGCGCCGGGGGCGCTTCGCCCCCCGGACCCCCAGAGGATATTTGGACAAGAAAGAACAGCAGGGCTTCTTCCGCCGTTCTTCCTTGTCAAAATATCCCGGGGGAATCCCGGAGGGATGGGGGCAGAGCCCCCGCTTCCTCCCGGCCTTGGCCAGGGCAGTTTTCCGTCGCCTGCGGCATGGGCCTGTCCTATGCTGCCGGGAAACCGGAAAGGGGGCGGCATGATCCGCATGATCCGACGCATCATCCTTTGGCTTTCGGTGCTCGCGGTTCTGGCCGCCGCCGTGGTGGCGATCTGGGGACCGGGATTCGTCGAGCGGCGGCTGAACCCCGTGACCATGCCGGCCGAAGGCTGGCCGGTCTCGCCCCAGGCCGAGGCATTGCATCAGAGACTGGTGATCGGGGACTGGCATTCGGACGCGCTGCTTTGGGACCGCGACCTGCTCAGGCATGCCGAGCGCGGCCATACCGACATCCCCCGGCTGGTGCAGGGCAATGTCGCGGTGCAGGTCTTTACCACCGTCACCAAGAGCCCGCGCGGCCAGAACTATGGCCGCAACTCGGCCGAGGCGCCGGACAATATCACCCCGCTCTTCATCGGCCAGCTGCGCCCCCTGCCCAGCTGGTTCAGCCTCAAGGAGCGCGCGCTGGTCCAGGCCGCCGCCCTGCGCCACGCCGCCCAACGCGCGCCGGACCAGCTCATGCTGATCCGCTCGGCCGAGGATTTGCAGACCCTGCTGGAAGCACGGCAGAACGGCGCGCAGACGGTGGGCGCCATCCTGGGCGCAGAAGGGGCACATCCGCTGGAGGGACAGATCGGCAATCTCCAGGTGCTTTACGGTGCCGGCTTCCGCCTGCTGGGCCTGACGCATTTCTTCGACAACGAGTTGGGCGGCAGCCTGCATGGCGAAGGCGGCAGCGGCGCCGGGCTCAGCCCCTTCGGCCGGCAAGTGGTCGAGGAGATGATGGCCAAGCGCATGATCATCGACCTGGCCCATGCCAGCCCGCAGATGGTGCGCGACGTGCTGGCCATCCCCGGCACCCGGCCGATCCTGTCCCATACCGGCATCCACGGCCATTGCCCCAGCCCGCGCAACCTCGATGACGCGCTGCTGAGGGCCATCGCCGACAAGGGCGGGCTGATCGGCATCGGTTATTGGGCCGACGTGGTCTGCGGCAAGACCCCGGCCGACATCGCCGGCAGCATCCAGGCCGCCATCGCGCTTGTGGGGGAGGACCATGTCTCGCTCGGCTCGGATTACGACGGCTCGGTCGATGCGCCCTTCGACGCCGCCCATCTGGCTGCGCTGACCCAGGCGCTGCTGGATGCGGGCCTGAGCGACCAGCAGATTGCCAAGGTGATGGGCGGCAACATGATGCGCTATCTTGCCCAGATGCTCTGAACCCGCCTAAGCTGCCCGCGCATCAAGGAGAGGCCCATGCTGACCGTCTACGGCGTCACCCGCTCGCGCGCATCGCGCATCATCTGGCTGTGTCACGAACTGGGCCTGCCCTTCAAGCAGGTGCCGGTGATCCAGGCCTATCGCCTGCCCGACCCCGACGCACCGGACGCGCCGCTGAACACGCATTCGCCGGATTTCCTGAAGCTTTCGCCCGCCGGCGCCATCCCGGTGATCCAGGACGGCGACCTGGTGCTGTCGGAATCGCTGGCCTGCACGCTGCACCTGGCGCGCAAATACGGCCAGCCCTTCGGCCCCGCCGATGCCCTCGAGGATGCGCTGATGCTGCAATGGAGCTTCTACGCCGCCACCGCCATCGAGCAGGACGCGCTGGCCATCCTGTTCAACCACGGCAAGGGCCAGGCCCAGCCCGGCGCGGCCCAGGCCACGGTCGCCCATGCCGCCGAGCGGTTGGTCCGGCCCTTGCGCGTGCTGGAGGATCACATCGCCCGGCATGGCCACCTGGTCGGCGGCCGCTTCACCGTGGCCGACCTGAACCTGGCCGAGATCCTGCGCTATGCCCAGGGCTATGGGCCGCTGATGGAGCAATTCCCGGCCGTCGCGGCCTGGCTTGACGATTGCCAGGCCCGTCCCGCCTTTCGCAAGATGTGGCAAGAGCGGCTGGCAGAACCCGAATAAGCGATCGCAGGCCGGCATCCGCGCCGCGCCCTGGATAGGGCAAAATCATCCAGGCCGGCAGGCTGGGGGGCGGTCCCGCCTGTCCGAGCGCAGGATGTGTCCCGGCCGCCCTTTCGGCAGCTCCCGACAGCGGGGGCAGCCTCTCGCGCCCGGTGGCCGGGTGCGAAAGGCATCGGCAGGCCCGCGCCGCCCGGCGCGGATCGCGCGATTCGATACGACATCGGACACATGGCTTTTCCGGCCCGCGGCAGGATCGCCGGAGCCGGACCGAACCCGGCGGCCGGACCGCGCTGGGAACACTGCAACCGGCCACGCTGCCGGCTTCCTTGCGCCGCTTGCACAAGGCCCTGGCCAGGATCGCGGAAATTCATTCCAAGCCTTGCCGATTGACGGATTGCCGACGGCCGGCGCAAATCGCCGGCCCGCCCGCAGGCGTTCATCCCGGAACCGGATCCATCACCTGCATTGCCCGTCGGTTGTCGGGATGCAGCGAGGAGCCCAGGATGTGTTCGGCCGAATGGATCACATGGCTGGCATGGCCGACGATCAGCGGGTCGGGCGCCGTCGCGATGGCCGGATCCTTGTCGGGATAGTCCAGCGTCGACAGGAAATGCCGCATGCAGTTCAGCCGCGCGCGTTTCTTGTCGTTCGACTTGACGATGGTCCAGGGCGCATCGGCGGTGTCGGTATAGAAGAACATCGCCTCCTTCGCCTCGGTGTAGTCCTCCCATTTGTCGAGGCTGGCCAGGTCGATGGGCGAGAGCTTCCAGCGTTTCAGCGGATCGGTCTCGCGCGCCTGGAAGCGCGCCCGCTGCTCGTCGCGGGTGACCGAGAACCAGTATTTGTAAAGCCGGATGCCCGAACGAACCAGCATGCGCTCGAATTCGGGGGCCTGGCGCATGAACTCCAGGTATTCCACCGGCGAGCAGAAGCCCATGACCCGTTCGACCCCGGCGCGGTTGTACCAGCTGCGGTCATAGAACACCATCTCGCCCGCGGTCGGCAGGTGTTGGATGTAGCGCTGAAAGAACCATTGCCCGCGCTCGATCTCCGAGGGCTTGTTCAGCGCCACCACCCGCGCGAAACGCGGGTTCAGATGCTCCATGAACCGCTTGATCGTGCCGCCCTTGCCGGCGGCATCGCGGCCCTCGAACAGGATGACGAATTTCTGCCCCGTCTCCTGCGCCCAGATCTGCACCTTCAGCAGTTCGGCCTGCAACCGGGCCTTTTCCCGCTCATAGGCGACGCGCCCCATCCGGCGCGGATAGGGATAGCGCCCGCTTTCGAAGGCCAACCGGATCGCATCCGGGTCGAGGCTGGGAAAGCTTTTCGGCCCCGTGGCCTCGGACGGAGGCGAAGGGGTGAAAGGCGGGGGGGCGGTGGCTCTGCCATTGCCGCGCCGGACCCCGCGAAACCGTTAACAGGCGGCGTGGCCGGGGACTCACTAGAAACCGGATGACCTTCCATTCGCCCCGACCACGCTGCAATTCGATAACAGCGTCGGATATGCCACCCTCGGCGAGCAGGCGATTTGACCTCGATCAAGAAAACCGCGCTTTTTCATGAAACCGTCGCAAATGCATCGTCGCATTGCTCCATCCCTTGCGGTCGGCGGCGGCTGATCCACTTTCCCTTGCCCCCGGCCCGTCGGGCATGAGATAACCCCGCCCCAGAAGAACAAGACGAGCAGGTGCGATGGCCGACGATCTCTTCCCCGCCGCGGATAAGGCTTCCGACAGCTATTCGGCATCCTCGATCGAGGTGCTCGAGGGGCTGGAGCCGGTGCGCAAGCGACCCGGCATGTATATCGGCGGCACCGACGAGCGCGCGCTGCATCACCTGGTGGCCGAGATCCTCGACAACTCGATGGACGAGGCAGTCGCCGGCCATGCCAGCCGCATCGAGGTCGAGCTCTTGGCCGATTTCAGCGTGGTGATCCGCGACAACGGCCGCGGCATTCCCATCGACCCGCATCCGAAATTCCCCGGCAAATCGGCGCTGGAAGTGATCCTGTGCACGCTGCATGCCGGCGGCAAGTTCTCGGGCGACGCCTATCAGACCTCGGGCGGCTTGCACGGCGTCGGTGCCTCGGTGGTCAACGCACTTTCCGACAGCATGGTGGTGCAGGTCGCCCGCAACCGCGAGCTTTACGAGCAGCGTTTCTCGCGCGGCCTGCCGCTGGGCCCGGTCGAGAAGGTCGGCGCCGCCCCGAACCGGCGCGGCACCACCGTCACCTTCCACGCCGACGAGCAGATCTTCGGCCATCACCGCTTCAAGCCGGCGCGGCTGCTACGCATGGTCAAGTCCAAGGCCTATCTGTTCTCGGGCGTCGAGATCCGCTGGAAATCCGAGATCGACGACGGCGAGACGCCGCTGGAAGCCACCTTCCACTTTCCCGGCGGGCTGGCCGATTACCTGGGCGAGGTGCTGGGCAAGGCCTCGACCTATGCTGACCGCCCCTTTGCCGGCAGCGTCGATTTCAAGGAAAAGTTCAACACGCCCGGCAAGGTCGATTGGGCGATCAACTGGACGCCGTCGCGCGACGGCTTCATCCAGTCCTATTGCAATACCGTGCCCACGCCCGAGGGCGGCACGCATGAGGCCGGCTTCTGGTCGGCGATCCTGCGCGGCATCCGCGCCTATGGCGAGCGGGTCAGCAACAAGAAGGCGGCGCAGATCACCCGCGACGACCTGCTGGCCGGCGGCTGCGCGCTGGTCTCCTGCTTCATCCGCGAGCCGGAATTCGTCGGCCAGACCAAGGACCGCCTGGCCACCACCGAGGCACAGCGGCTGGTCGAGGGCGCGGTGCGCGACCATTTCGACAACTGGCTGGCGGCGGATACGAAATCGGCCGGCGCCATCCTGGACTTCCTGGTGCTGCGCGCCGAGGAGCGGCTGCGGCGCCGGCAGGAAAAGGAAACCGCCCGGAAGTCGGCCACCAAGAAGCTGCGCCTGCCCGGCAAGCTGGTCGATTGCTCGGCCACCAATCGCGAGGGCACCGAGCTTTTCATCGTCGAGGGCGATTCGGCGGGCGGCAGTGCCAAGATGGCGCGCGAGCGCACCACCCAGGCGCTTTTGCCCCTGCGCGGCAAGATCCTGAACGTGCTGGGTGCGGCCTCGTCCAAGCTGGGCTCGAACCAGGAGATCGCCGATCTCTGCCAGGCGCTGGGCGTCGGCATGGGCTCGCGCTTCAACATCGACGACCTGCGCTATGACAAGATCATCATCATGACCGATGCCGATGTGGACGGCGCCCATATCGCGTCGCTGCTGATGACCTTCTTCTTCACGCAGATGCGGCCGCTGATCGACAAGGGGCATCTCTACCTGGCCTGCCCGCCGCTTTACCGGCTGACGCAGGGCGCCCATCGCGTCTATGTCGCCGACGATGCCGAGAAGGAGGCGATGCTGGCCAAGGGCCTGGGCGGCAAGGGCAAGATCGACGTGCAACGCTTCAAGGGCCTGGGCGAGATGGACGCCAAGGACTTGAAGGACACCACGATGAACCCCAGGACGCGCAAGCTGATCCGCGTCTCGATCGACGAGGAAGAGGGCGGCGAAACCGGCGACCTGGTCGAGCGGCTGATGGGCAAGAAGCCCGAGCTGCGCTTCCAGTTCATCCAGGAGAATGCCCAGTTCGCCGATACCGAGGAACTGGACGTGTGATCCTGGCCGCACCGCTGGCGATCTATGTCCTGGCGGCGCTGGCCGAGATCGCCGGCTGCTTCGCCTTCTGGGCCTGGCTGCGGCTTGGCAAATCGCCCCTCTGGCTGATTCCGGGGATGGTCTCGCTGGCAGTTTTCGCCTGGCTCCTGACGCGGGTGGATGCGGATTTCGCCGGCCGCGCCTATGCGGCCTATGGCGGGATCTATGTCACGGCCTCGCTGGGCTGGCTTTGGCTGACCGAAGGCCAGGTGCCGACGCGCTGGGATCTGCTCGGCGACGGGCTTTGCGTGCTGGGGCGATGGTGATCCTGACCGGGTCGCGCGCGTAGAGGATCGTTACGAGCGGCAAGGCTGGGATCGCTTTGTCAGCCATGCGGACATTCCTGCCGTTGCACGGGAAGATGCCGTTACGGCCTTGAGAGAAGCATACGGATGCCCGCAACCCCGAAGATCGCGGCAAGCACTCCCTCGATCCACCGGCGCGAGTGTTGATAGGCGCACCCCATGATGCGGGTTGAGAACGCGATAGCATAGCCGACATTGACTGCAATAGCCATGATTGCGCAGCCCCCCATCATGATCAGGATGGTGTGAGAGGGAGCATCAGGACGCACCCCCAAAGACATGATCGCTATCCATCCCAGGACAGCCTTTGGGTTGGAGAGGTGAAGCAACACACCCTTACGATAGAGCGCCCAATTGCCTGCACATGGGACGGAAACCACTTGACTGGCATGACTTGCCAACGCTGATCGTGCGGATTTCCACGCCAAATAAAGCAGATATAGGCCACCAGCGACCTTAATCGTAAACATGGCACCAGCATAGGCGGTAAGCGCCGTTGAGATGCCACTCGCCGCAAGAATTGCCCAGAACATGCTGCCCGTCACCACCCCGAGAGCCAGTGCAACCGCGCGCAAACGGCCTTGCTGCATAGCGACCCCCATGATTGACATGGTGCTCGGTCCGGGGCTGGCAATCGCGATCAGGTAGACAGCGAAGACAGGTAGAAGGTTAGAGATTTGCTCGGTCAATATAGAACACCTGTCGCTAGCTGCAGCTCTACCGAACACCGTAACCGTTTTTTCGCCGTAATAAGAGCTTCCCGCATCGTCTAGGCGAACGCCTGGTTAGGGCTCAAAACCGCATCCCCAACGAAAAGCTTACCCCCTCGCTGCCAATGCCGAAGCTCGCAGCGCCGAACGAAACCCCCAGCAGCGCGCCGCTGAACACCTGCGCCGGAGTGTGTTCGCCGGCATGGACCCGGCTCCAGCCCGTCAGCCCGGCGGCGCCATAGGCGGCACCGCCGGCCAATGGCCTGTCCTCGAAGCATTTTCCGGCCAGGTCCGAGGCGCCGAAGAAGGCCGCCGCCGTATGGCCCGAAGGGAAGCCCTTGCTCTCGCCCGAAGGGCGGCGCGAGATCGGGGCGCCGTCGAAGAATTCCTTCATTCCCCAGACCAGCGCCGCCTGCAAAACGCCGCGCACCGCGAAATCCTCCAGCCGGTCCTGGTCGGCAGCGCAGACCGCCGCCGCCAGCGGCAGGCCGTATTTCATCGCCGTGCCGAATTGCTCGAACGGGTCGGCATCAGCCTGGGCGGGCAGCAGGCAGAGCAGCCCGAGCAGGGCTGCGCTACGCCTGCGCACGCGGCGCGCGGACTTAGTCGCAAGCCCAGCCTCCGCCGGGCCTGGAGCCGTGGTCACCATGCTGCGGCCAAGCACCGCGCATCCCCCGGCCATGCACCGCCGGCCGGCATCTGCGCTCATGCCGCACCGCCCTCGTCCAGCCGGATCACCCGGTCCATCCGTGCCGCCAGATCCATGTTATGGGTGGCGATCAACGCCGCGAGCCCGGTCTCGCGCACCAGCGCCATCAGCACGTCGAAGACCTTGTCCGAAGTCGCCGGGTCCAGGTTCCCCGTCGGCTCGTCCGCCAGCAACAGCGAGGGCTGGTTGGCCAGCGCCCGGCAGAAGGCGACGCGCTGCTGCTCGCCTCCCGACAGCTGCGCCGGGCGGTGGTCGGCGCGGTGCGACAGCCCCACGCGGCCCAGCAGGTCCAGCGCCCGCGCATGCGCTGCCGTCGGCGAAATACCATTGGCGAGCTGCGGCAGCACGATGTTCTCCGCCGCCGAGAACTCGGGCAGCAGGTGGTGGAACTGATAGACGAAGCCCAGCTCCTCGCGCCGCGCCTCGGTCCGGGCCCGGTCGCTTTGCCCGGCCATGTCGCGGCCGTTCAGCAGCACCCGGCCCGAATCGGCCGTGTCCAGAAGGCCGGCGATATGCAGCAGCGTCGATTTCCCGGCGCCCGAGGGCGCGACCAGCGCCACGACCTCGCCCCGCGCGATCCGCAGCGACAGCCCGTCCAGCACCGGCACCGGCGCGGGGCCGCCGATTCCGTAAGTCTTGGAAATCCCTTCCAGAACCAGGATATCACTCATAGCGCAGCGCCTCCACCGGGTTCATGCGCGCGGCGCGGCGCGCAGGAAAGATGGTCACGACGAAGGACAGCGCCAGCGACAGCGCCGCGGCGCGGAAGATATCCCAGGCCCGCAGGTCCGCCGTTAGGTGATAGATGCCGCGCACCTCGGGCTGCCAGGCATTGCCGCCGGTCAGCGCGTTCAGCGCCGCCATGATGTGATCGACATTGAGCGAAAGGGCCACCCCCAGAGCCACGCCGGCAATGGTGCCGATCACCCCGGTAAAGGCCCCGCAGAGGAAAAAGACCCGCAGGACCGAGCCCTCGGTCAGGCCCATGGTGCGCAGGATGCCGATGTCGCGGCCCTTGTTCTTGACCAGCATGATCAGCCCCGAGGTGATGTTCATCGAGGCGATCAGCACCAGGATCGACAGGATGATGAACATCACGTCATCCTCCATGTCGAGCGCGGCCAGGAACGACCCCGAAGCGTCGCGCCATGTCCAGACCTGCGCCCGCTCGCCCGCAGCCTGCAAGAGCGGCATGGTCCAGTCGTCGATGCGCTCGGCATCGGCGACATAGACCCCGATCTCGTCGGCCTGCCCCTCGCGGTTGAAGAAGGCCTGCGCCTCGGCCATGGGCATGTAGATGCGGGCCTTGTCCACGTCGTAGCGCCCGGCCGAGAAGATATAGACCACCTCGAAGGATTCGACCCTGGGGGTGGTGCCGAAGGGGGTCTTGGCGCCCTCGGGGGCGACCAGTTGCAGCCGGTCGCCGACGCCCAGGCCCAGGTCGCGCGCCATGCCGATGCCGATGGCGATGCCGCGGTCGAAATCGTCAAGATTCCCCAGCGCGCTCTGGGGATCGGCGATGCCCGACATGCCCCGGAGCGCATCCAGCGTGATGCCGTAGACATCGCCCAGCGAGGCCGCATCGCCCTGCCGCGCCATGACCTGCGCGCGGACCGCCGGAACAGCGCGGGTCACGCCGGGGATCTGCATGATCCTGGCGGCGAGCGCATCGTAATCCTCGACCCGGCCGGGGGTGACATAGGTCTCCTCGGTCAGCTCGTTATAGATCTGGGTGGGGGCGTAATAGACCGTGCTATGGGCATTGGCGCCCAGGATGGTGTCGACGAACTCGGCCCGGAAGCCCGCGCGCACCGCCAGGGTGGCGATCAGCGCCATCACCCCCAGGGTGATGCCGATCAGGCTGATCCAGGTCATCACGCTGACCCCGCCTTCGGCCCGGCGCGCGCGCAGGTAGCGCCAGGCGATCATGAACTCGTAACGCGAAAACGGGGCGGGGCTGGCCATCGCTCACCTGTCTGTTGGGTGGCGCCTGATTGGCCTTTCGCCGCCGGCAATGCAAGCCAACAAGGCCGTGACCGCGCCGCGGCCGTCAGGGCTTGGGGCGGTCGTCCCATTCGGAGCTGAGGATCCGCTCGGCATCGCCTTTCGGATCGTCGTATTGCCGGCCGCGCAGCGACCAGATGAAGGCCAGAAGGCCAAGCCCGCCAAGGCCCAGGGAAACCGGAATGAGAAGGCCCAGGATTTCCATGCTTCCTCCCTATCGCAGCCGCAGCGCGTTCAACGTCACGCTGATCGAACTCAGCGACATGGCCAGTGCCGCCATCAGCGGCGTGGCAAAGCCGGCGATGGCGACGGGCACCGCGACGATATTGTAGATCAGCGAGATCGCGAAATTCTCCTTGATCCGGGCGCGGGCGCCGCGGGCCAGTTCCAGCGCCTCGGCCACCGGGGCCAGATCGCTGCCCATCAGCACCATGTCCGAGGCTGTGCGTGCCGCATCCAGCGCCGAAGCGGGCGAGATCGAGACATGCGCCTCGGTCAGGGCGGCGGTGTCGTTCAACCCGTCGCCGACCATCAGCGCATGCAGGCCCTCTTGCCGCAGCTGGCGCAGGGCCTCGGCCTTTTCGACGGGCGTGACGCCGGCCCGCCATTCCACGATGCCCAGCCGCTGCGCCAGATCCCGGACCACCGGCGCCGCATCGCCCGAAAGCAGCATCACCCGCCGGCCCGAGGCGAGAATCCGGGCCACGCAGGCCTCGGCCCCCGGCCGCAGCCGGTCCGAAAACTCCAGCCGGATCGGCGCACCCTGCCCCCCCTCATCACCCAGCGACAGCCAGCTTGCCGACAGGGTCGCCTCGCCATGCCGGGCCCCCAGCCAGTCGGCCCGGCCCAGCCGCAACTCGCGCCCCTGCCAGATCCCGGCGATGCCATAGCCCGGCACCTCGCGCAGATCCTGCAATGCGGCAGGTTCGGTGCCGGCCTCGCGCAGCGCCTGGGCCAGCGCCTGCGACAAGGGATGCCCCGATCCCTGCGCCAGCGCCAGCGCCAGGGGCCGCGCCGCAACCGGGATCGGGTCCAGCGAGACCAGTTGCGGCACGCCCATGGTCAGGGTGCCGGTCTTGTCGAAGACCACGGCATCGACCTCGGCCAGGCGCTCCAGCGCGGTGCCGTCCTTGATCAGCATGCCGCGCCGGAACAGCCGCCCCGAGGCAGCCGTGACCACCGCCGGCACCGCCAGGCCCAATGCGCAGGGACAGGTGATGATCAGCACCGCCGCCGCGACGTTCACCGCCAGCCGCAGGTCATGCGTCGCGAAATACCAGCCGAGAAAGCTGCAAAAGGCCAGCAGATGCACCAGCGGCGAATAAAGCCGCGAGGCGCGGTCGGCAAGCCCGGTGTAATGGCCGCGCGCCGATTCCGCCGCCGCGACCAGCGCCGTCAGCCGCGCCAGCGAGCTGTCGCGCCCGGCGGCCGTCACCCGCATGACCAGCGGGCCGGTCAGGTTCACCTCGCCCGCCGAAAGCGCGACGCCCGGACGGGCGGGAACCGGGATGCTTTCTCCGGTCAGCAGCGAGCGGTCGATCTCGCTGCTGCCCTCGGCGATCTCGCCATCGGCGGGGATGCGGGCGCCGGGGCGGATGCGGATCAGGTCGCCGGGGCGCAGCTCGGCCACCGGCACCGGCTCGTCACCCGCAGCAGTGACGCGGAAGGCGCGCGGCACCTCCAGCGCGGTCAGCTCCTCGGCGGCGGAGCGGGCGACGGCGCGGGTGCGATAGTCCAGGTAGCGCCCGATCAGCAGGAAGAAGCACAGCATCACCGCCGCGTCGAAATAGGCGTGATGGCCCGATTGCGCCGTCTCATAGACCGAAATCGCACTGGCCAGGACCAGCGCCAGCGAGATCGGCACGTCCATGCCCAGCCGCCCATGCCTGAGCGCCCGCCAGGCGCTGGCAAAGAAGGGCTGGCCGGCGAAGGCCACGGTCGGCAGGGCGATGGCGCCGGAAATCCAGTGGAACATGTCGCGCGTCGCGGCCTCGGCCCCCGACCAGACCGCAACCGACAGGATCATGATGTTCATCATCGCAAAGCCCGACACGCCGATGCGCATCAGGATGTCGCGGCCCTGGCGGTCGGCGGCGCTGGCCGACAGCGCGGCGGGGTCAAGCTCATGCGCCTCGTAACCGATGCCCTCGACCACCGGGATCAGCTCCTCGGCACTCATGCCGGGCGCGTCCACGGTGACGCGGCGCAGCGTCAGGTTGACCCGCGCATCCCTGACGCCGGGATGGCGGTTCAGCACCCGCTCGACATCGGTGATGCAGGTCGCGCAATGGATCGTCGGCAGGGACAGGACGATGTCCTCCTGCCCGCCCCCACCCGCGGCGATACGCTGCGCCAGCGGCGCCGCGTCGCAGGCCGGACAGGCCGAGAGTCGGGCGTCGTGGTCGTGCAGCGCGGCGTCGGACATCTCAGTTCACCCGGTTGCCGTGGTAATGGTCGATGCGCTGGCGGAAGACCGTGCCGTCCGGCGCGGTCGCGGCCAGATGGATGTTCCAGGTTCCCGGCTCCAGCACCAGCGGCGCGCGGAACAGCCCGCCGGAATAGGTGAACTCGGGCCGCTGGTCGTCGCGCACATGGGTCGGGCGGCCCACCGTCACCTCGAGCCCCTGCACCGGCGCCGGAAGACCCTGCCCGTCCCGGATCGCCAGCACCAGCTCGCGGCCGTCATATTCCGGCGTCACCGTCCAGTTCAGCGCCGCCTGCGCGTCGCGGTCGCGGTCGAAGCTTTGCGAGGCGACATAGCTGTTCTTGACCTCGAGCCCGGGAAAGGTTCCCACGGCCTTGAAAGCCATGAACAG
Source organism: Paracoccus sp. P2 (assembly GCF_046335115.1). Lineage (NCBI taxonomy): Bacteria > Pseudomonadati > Pseudomonadota > Alphaproteobacteria > Rhodobacterales > Paracoccaceae > Paracoccus > Paracoccus sp. P2. The sequence goes on from NZ_JBGOSN010000003.1 coordinate 69,787, forward strand.
GTTGACGGCGATGATGGTGCCGAAGGCGCCCAGGGTGACGATCAGCACATGGCGGCCGGTCAGTTCGCGGGGCATCTATTCGCTCCTTCCGTGGAAGACGGTGTCGATACGGGACTTCCTCCCATCGGTGGCATCCTCGACCCAAAGCGTCAACTCGCTCTGCGCCGCCTCGGCCAGGGCCGAGCCCTTTTCGGCGGTGATATAGACGCGCTGGGTATGGGTGCTGTCCGCCGCAACATGGAGATCGGCGGCCGGCAGCCCCTCCAGCGTCAGGTCCACGCCCGCCGGCACGGTGCCGTCGGGACCGACGACCGAGACGGTGAAGTCGCGCTCGGCCCCCTGCTTGTTGCGCAGCCGCAGCGCATAGGTGTTGCGGATCGCGCCATCGGCCATGGTGACGTAAAGCGGGTTCCTGACCGGCGTCACGTTCAGGTCGAAGGGCGAGCGCAGGAACAGCGCCACCACCAGCGCGACGCCGATCCCGGCCCAGAGGGTGAAATACAGCATCGTGCGCGGGCGCAGGATATGCTTGAGCACCGGCTTCGGTGTCTCGCCCGCCCGCTCGGCGGCCTCGTCCTTCAGCGCCATGTAGTCGATCAGCCCGCGCGGCTTGCCGATCTTGTCCATCACCTCGTCGCAGGCGTCGATGCACAGCGCGCAGGTGATGCATTCCAGCTGCTGGCCGTCGCGGATGTCGATACCCATGGGGCAGACGTTCACGCAGGCCATGCAGTCAATGCAATCGCCCTTGGCGCCGCCGTCGGATTTCGTCGCCTCGCCCTTGTGCAACTTGCCGCGCGGCTCGCCGCGCCATTCGCGATAGGCGACGGTCAGCGTGTCCTCGTCCATCATCGCGGCCTGGATGCGCGGCCAGGGGCAGGCATAGACGCAGATCTGCTCGCGCGCGAAGCCGCCGAAGACGAAGGTGGTCGCGGTCAGGATGCCCATGGTGATATAGGCGACCGGATGGGCCTGGCCGCGCAGAAGATTGCCCAGGAGCGTCGGCGCATCGGTGAAATAGAAGATCCAGGCGCCGCCGGTCGCCAGCGCGATAAGCAGCCAGATCGTCCATTTCGTCAGCCGCAGCCGCAGCTTGCGCAAGTCCCAGGAAGCGTTCCACAGCCGCAGGCGGGCGTTGCGGTCGCCCTCGACCCAGCGTTCGGTCAGAAGGAAAAGGTCGGTCCAGACCGTCTGCGGGCAGGCATAGCCGCACCAGACCCGCCCCAGGGCCGAGGTGAACAGGAAAAGCCCCAGCCCCGCCATGACCAGAAGGCCGGCGACGAAGTAGAATTCATGCGGCCAGATCTCGATCCAGAAGAAATAGAAGCGGCGGTTGGCCAGGTCGATCAGCACCGCCTGGTCGGGCATGGCCGGACCGCGGTCCCAGCGGATCCAGGGCGTGACGTAATAGATCGCCAGCGTCACCGCCATGATGATCCATTTCAGGTTGCGAAACCAGCCATGGACCCGGCGGGGAAAGATCGGCTCTCGGGCAGCATAAAGGCGTGGCGGGTCGATGTCGGGATGCGACATGATTGGCTCCTGTTGCGCGTGGCTCGGGTATAGAGCCTGGCGGCGGCGACGCATTGATCTGCGTCAAGCGCGGGCTGACCGAGCATAGCGAGACGGGATGCGGGGAACATGGGCCGAATTGTCGCATCCGCATAAGAAAACCGGCCCGGCCGGGCTTGCGCCGGAACCAGGCCCTGCGTTTGATAAGAACACCGGCCCCCCTTGGAAACGCGCGAACAGGACGGGGGGCCGGTGCCACCGGGGCCGGTTTCCCGGCCACGGATCTGAATATCCGTTACTCGCCACCGCCGAGGCTGTGGACATAGGCGGCGACGGCGACAATGTCGGCATCGGACAGGCGCCCGCTCCAGGCCGGCATCACGCCGAAAGGTCCGTCGCGCACGATCCGGGTGATCGTCGCCGGGTCCGAACCATAGAGCCAGACCGCATCGGTCAAGTCCGGCGCGCCCTGCGCGCGGTCGCCGGTGCCGTCCTCGGCATGGCAGGACGAGCAGTTGTCGGCGAACAGCTCCACCCCCTCGGCCGCCAGCGCCGCGTCATGAGGCAGTCCGCCCAGTTCCAGCACGTGATGCACCACCTGGCTGATCTGGGTGTTGTCCAGCAAGTCGTCGGTGCCGAAGCGCGGCATCTCGGAATAGCGGGTATCGCCGTCCTTGGGATCGCGGATGCCATGCATGACGGTGGTGTGGATCTCTTCCAAGGTTCCGCCCCAGAGCCAGTCGTTGTCCAGCAGCGAGGGATAGCCTGCGGCGCCCCCCGCGCCCGAGCCGTGGCATTGCGCGCACCAGGTGCGGAAGATCGCGGCGCCGGCATTGGCAGTATAGTTTGCCAGTTCCGGGTCGGCGGCGATCTCCTCCAGCGGCGTCTCGACCAGCTTGGCCTGGATCGGGGCATTGGCATCGTTGAAACGCTGGATCTCGGCCGCCACGTCGGAGCGGTAGCTTTGGCCCAGAAGGCCGCGGGTCGCACCGTTCACCAGCGGAATGGCGGGATAGGCGATGAAATAGAACACCCCCCAGATGATGGTGGCATAGAAGGTCCACAGCCACCAGCGCGGCAGCGGGTTGTCATATTCCTCGATCCCATCCCAGCTGTGCCCGGTCGAGGGCACTTCGACCACCCTGCGCCCGCCCTTGCGGTCGCGCACGACGCGGGTGGCGCCCGGCCGAGGCGTGACCGGAGGATGCAGCGGCCCCTCGGGGCCCTCGGGCGGATGGGCCAGGATCTCGGCCTTGTGGGCCTTGTCGGCGGCCTGGCGTTCCAGCTCGATCCGATTGTCGGGATTTTGCGGGCTGGTGTGCTCGTCGTCGCTATCGGCCATCACTCGACCTCCTTCTCGCCCGCCGCTGCGGGTGTCGTCTCGTTGCGGAAGATGCTTTCGGCCGCATCGCGATGCAGCGGGCGCGAGCCCGGCCTGAGGGCGAAGACGATCGTCCCCAGGAAGAACAGCACCAGCAGCAGCAGAACCCAGCTGTCGGCCAGTTCGCGCAGGAAGGAATACCTGTCCATGGCCGGCCTCAGCGGTTCGGATCGGGTTCGAAGGTCGAGAAATCGACCATCGTGCCCAAGACCTGGAGATAGGCGATCAGGGCGTCCATCTCGGACACGCCGGGACGGCGGTCGAAATTGCGCTGCTGCGCCCCCGGATAGCGTTCCTCCAGCCCCGAGGCATCGGCATCGGGGTCGGCCTGGGCGGCGAAATCGCTGACCGCCGCGGCGATCATCTCGTCGTCATAGGGCACGCCGACCAGCGCGTCGGTCTTCAGCCGCTGCGCCATGTTCGAGGGGTCGATCTGGCGATCCAGCAGGAAGCCGTATTTCGGCATGATCGATTCCGGCACCACCTTCTGCGGGTTCACCAGGTGGTCGATATGCCATTCGTCCGAATAGCGGCCGCCGACGCGGGCCAGGTCCGGCCCGGTCCGCTTGGAGCCCCATTGGAACGGATGGTCGTACATCGATTCGGCCGCCAGGCTGTAATGGCCGTAACGCTCGACCTCGTCGCGCATCGGGCGGATCATCTGGCTGTGGCAGACATAGCAGCCCTCGCGGACATAGATGTCGCGGCCCTTCAGCTCCAGCGGCGTATAGGGCCGCATGCCCTGCACCTTCTCGATGGTGTTCTGCAGGTAGAACAGCGGCGCGATCTCGACGATGCCGCCGATGGTCACGACAAGGAAGGAAAAGACCAGCAGCAGCGTGGCGTTCTTTTCCAGAACCTTGTGCTTTTCAAGAATGGCCATGATCCGTCCTCACTCTGCCGGGACCGCGACCGTGGTCGCATGGGTCTTGGGTTGCTTGGCGACGGTAGCCCACAGGTTGTAGCACATGATCAGCGCCCCGATCAGGTAAAGCACGCCGCCGGATGCCCGCACCACGTTCATCGGGAATTTCGCGGCCACCGTGTCGGCGAAGGCGTTGACCAGGAAGCCCTGGGCGTCGACCTCGCGCCACATCAGCCCCTCCATGATGCCCGAGACCCACATCGAGGCCGCGTAGAGCACCAGCCCGATGGTGGCGAGCCAGAAATGCCAGCTGACCAGGCCCGTCGAGTAAAGCCGCTCACGCCCCCAAAGACGCGGCACCAGATAGTAGAGCGCGCCAAAGGTGATCATGCCGTTCCAGCCGAGCGCGCCGGAATGCACGTGGCCGATGGTCCAGTCGGTGTAATGGCTCAGCGAGTTCACCGCCTTGATCGACATCATCGGCCCTTCGAAGGTCGCCATGCCGTAGAAGCCGACGGCCACCACCATCATGCGGATCACCGGGTCGGTGCGCAGCTTGTCCCAGGCGCCCGACAGCGTCATCAGCCCGTTGATCATGCCGCCCCAGCTGGGCATCCACAGGATGATCGAGAACACCATGCCCAGCGTCGAGGCCCAGTCGGGCAGCGCGGTATAGTGCAGGTGGTGCGGACCGGCCCAGATATAGAGGAAGATCAGCGCCCAGAAGTGGATGATGGACAGCTTGTAGCTGTAGACCGGGCGTTCGGCCTGCTTGGGAATGAAGTAATACATCATGCCCAGGAAGCCCGCCGTCAGGAAGAAGCCCACCGCGTTGTGGCCGTACCACCATTGCGTCATCGCGTCCTGCACGCCCGAGAAGAGCTGCACCGACTTCGAGCCGAAGGGACTGACCGGGATCGCCAGGTTGTTGACGATGTGAAGCATGGCGATGGTGACGATGAAGGACAGGTAGAACCAGTTCGCCACATAGATATGCGGTTCTTTCCGCTTCAGGATCGTGCCCAGGAACACGGCCAGGTAGACGACCCAGACCACGGTCAGCCACCAGTCCACATACCATTCGGGTTCCGCGTATTCCTTGGACTGGGTGGCACCCAGGATATAGCCGGTCGCGGCCAATACGATGAACAGCTGGTAGCCCCAGAACACGAACCAGGCGGCATTGCCACCCCAGAGCCGCGCCGCCGAGGTACGCTGCACCACGTAGAACGAGGTGGCGATCAGCGCGTTGCCGCCGAAGGCGAAGATCACCGCCGAGGTATGCAGCGGCCTGAGCTTGCCGAAATTGGTATAGCCCACGGTAAGGTCGCTGAGATTCAGCGCCGGGAAGGCCAGCTGAAAGGCGATGATCACCCCGACCAGGAAGCCGACCACGCCCCACAGCGCGGTGGCGATCACGCCGGCCCGGACCACGTCGTCCATGTATTGCGTTTCGGGATGCGGCTCGAGCGAGGGTTGCTCGTTGCCCATCTGGCGCAGCACCCGCAGAAACATGATGCCCGCCGCCAGCATGACGATCAGGGCATTCACGAGATAGGCGGGATCATCGGGTCGCGCGTAATTGGCGCCGATCGCGGCCAATACCGCGATCGTGCCAAGCGCGATCAGCTTGATGGTGTCCAACATTAAGTTCGTGTCCTTCATCCTGCGCCGAAGGCGGCCGATTCGCATCGCATGCGACGGGCCGCGGCTTCGACAGCTTTCCTCTTAACGTCACACGGTTTCGTGAGACTTTGATCTGCGTCAATCTGTCCGTTCTGGATAGGTGTAAAATTCCCAAATATCCGGACAGGATGTCGCAGCCGGCCGCCGTCAGCGATTGCGATCCCGCCGGATGCAGGTGAAACTCGCCGCCGAACCCCGAAAGGAGAGGGCCCATGGGCTACAAGACCATCCTGACCGTTCTGACCGATGCCAATCAGCACAAGCAGCTGGATTCGGCCATTGCCATGACCCGGCGCGAGGATGCGCATCTCGACGTGTTCTGCATGGGTGTGGATCACACCCAGAGCGGCTATTACTATGCAGGCGCGTCGGCCTATGTGTTCCAGGAATCCATCGACAAGGCCGTGGCCGCGGCCGGCGAGCTTGAAGAAAGGGTCCGCGACCGGCTCGACCCCGAGGACATCCGCTGGTCCGTCGATTCCGCGGTGGCGCAGGTCGGCGGGCTTTCGACGCTGGTCGGCATGCGCGCGCGCTATTCCGACCTCGTGGTGCTGAACCGCCCCTATGGCGAGGGCGCGCCCGCCGATGCCGAGGCCGTGACCGAAGCGGCGCTGTTCGAGGGCGCGGCCCCGGTGCTGATCGTGCCCGAGGCGCTGAAGGAACCCTTCGGCCGGAAGGTCATGATCGCCTGGAACCAGTCCAACGAGGCCCTGGCCGCCGTGCGCCGCGCCCTGCCGCTGCTGATCGCCGCCGACAGCGTCGAGATCACGGTGATCGACCCTTCGCCCAGCGGCCCCGAGCGATCGGATCCCGGCGGGGCGCTGTGCCAGATGCTGACGCGCCACGGCGTCAGGGCGGAAATCGCGGTCCTGGCCCGCACCCAGCCCCTGGTCAGCGACATCCTGAACCGCCGCGCCACCGAGATCGGCGCCGACATGCTGGTGATGGGCGCCTACGGCCATTCCCGCTTCCGCGAGGCGATCCTGGGCGGCGCGACCCGCAACATGCTGGAAAAGGCGCAGCTGCCGGTGCTGATGGCCCGTTGACCGGCCCGGCCGATGCCCCGGATCCTCTCCGGGGCACAACCCTCGGGGACACGGCCGCGGGCGCCCCCTAGCTCAGCGGCCCACCGTCCGAATCGTCGCCGCTTTCCGTGACCAGCCGCACGAAGGAGGGCACGATCACCCGGCGCTTGCCGTCCAGTTCGATCACGCCTTCGCGCTTCAACGCGCTCATCTGCCGGCTCACGGTCTCCAGCGTCAGGCCCAGGTAATCCGCCATCGCCTCGCGCGTCAGCGGCAGTTCGATGGCGATGCGGCCTTCGGGCCGGCGCTTGATCAGCGCGGCCTCGCGCCGGGCCAGGATCACCAGAAGCGAGGCGATCTTCTCGCGCGCCGACTTGCGGCCCAGCAGCAGCAGCCAGTCGCGGGCGGCGTCCAGTTCGTCCAGCGTCATCTCCAGCAGCCGGCTGGCGATGCGGGGATTGTCGATCAGCAGCTTTTCAAAGGGCTTGCGCCGGAAACAGCACAGCATCAGGTCGCTGGTCGCGGTGACGGTATAGGCCGCCATCTCGCGCCCTGGACGGCCCAGGAAGTCGCTGGGCAACAGCAGGCCGACCATCTGCGTGCGCCCGTCCTCGAGCTGCTGGGTCAGCCCGGCCATGCCGGCGATCACCGAGGCCACGAAATCCAAGCGGTCGCCGGCCCAGACCACGACCTGCCCCGCCTCGTAGCGGCGATAGAATTTCATGCCCTCCAGCTCGGCCAGCTCGTCGCCTTCGCAATGCGCGCAGACGGCCCGATACCGGATGGGGCAGATTTCGCAGGGCTGCTGCGTCGCACAGAGGGCGGCGTCATGTGGCATTTGATTTGGGTCAAGGTTCCGGCGCGTGTTCACGGCTAGGTATAGCAACATGGAACAACAATCGCAACTTGAGCGGCTGGGACTGTTTGACGCGCGCGTGCCGCGTTATACCAGCTATCCGACCGCGCCGCATTTCACCCCCGCCGTGGGCGAGCCGCTCTTCCGCGACTGGATCGCGGCGATCCCCGCCGGCGCCGCAATCTCGCTCTACATGCATGTGCCGTTCTGCCGGCGGCTGTGCTGGTTCTGCGCCTGCCGCACCCAGGGCACGCAATCCGACGAGCCGGTGCGCGCCTATGCCAAGGCATTGCTGGCGGAGCTCGACATGCTGAAATCCGCGCTGGCCCCCGGCGTCCGGTTGTCGCGCCTGCATTGGGGCGGCGGCACGCCCACGCTGATGCCGGCCGAGATGATGCGGCTGGTCGCCGGCGCGGTGCTGAACACCTTCCCGCTGGCCGAGGGCGTCGAGTTCTCGGTCGAGATCGACCCGAACGAGATCGACGAGGCCCGCATGGACGCCCTGGCCGAGGCCGGGCTGACCCGCGCCTCGATCGGGGTGCAGGATTTCGACCCCGAGATCCAGAAGGTCATCGGCCGCGAGCAGAGCTTCGAGGTGACGAAACGCGCCGTGGACATGATCCGCGACCGCGGCATCGCCAGCCTGAACGCCGACATCCTTTACGGGCTGCCGCATCAGGATCCGCACCGCATCGCCGAATCGGTGCAGAAGCTGCTGGCGCTGTCGCCCGACCGGGTGGCGCTTTACGGCTATGCGCATGTGCCCTGGATGGCCAAGCGGCAGGTGATGATCCCGTCCGAGGCCCTGCCCGATCCCCATGGCCGGCTGCGGCTGTTCGAGACGGCGCGCGCGCTGTTCCTGGCCGACGGCTATGACGAGATCGGCATCGACCATTTCGCCCGCCCTGGCGACGGGCTCGCCCGCGCGCAAAAGGCCGGGCTGCTGCGCCGCAACTTCCAGGGCTATACCGACGACCGGGCCGAGGTGCTGGTGGGGCTGGGCGCCTCGTCCATCTCGCGCTTCCCGCAGGGCTATGCGCAGAACGCCCCGGCCACCGGCGCGCATCTGGCCAGGATCCGCGACGGGCGCTTCTCGACCACGCGCGGCCATGCCTTCACGCCCGAGGACCGCTGGCGCTCGCGCATGATCGAGGCGCTGATGTGCGATTTCGAGATCCGGGCCGAGGAATTCATCCGCGACCACGGCTTCGACGCCGAAGGCCTGGCCCAGGTCTTCGCCCCCGTCGCCGCGCATTTCGGCGAGATGGTCGAGGCCGATGCCGCGGGCCTGCGCATCACGCCCAAGGGCCGGCCGCTGACCCGGATGATCGCGCGCATGTTCGACGGCTACGACATGGCGGCCTCGGGCCATTCCGCCGCGATCTAATGCGGATGATGGCCCTGGCCGTCATCCCGGTCGCCGCAGGGCTCGCCCTCGCGCTCGGTCTCGATGGTGGCATGGCCGATGCCGAAGTCGCGCCGCAGCAGCGCCTTGACCCGGCGCACCGCCTTGGCCGGATCGGCCCCCTTGCGCAGCACCAGATGCGCCGATAGCGCGTTGCGCCGCTCGTCGATCTGCCACAGGTGCAGGTGATGGGCACCCGCCACGCCCTCGACCCCGGCCATGGCACGGACCAGCGCCGCGTGATCCACGCCGGCCGGCGCGGCCAGCATCAGCATGCGCATCACCGGCCCGATCTCCTGCCCGATATGCCACAGGATCACCGCAGAAATCAGCAATGTCAGGATCGGGTCGGCGATCTGCCAGCCGAAGGCCCAGATCAGCGCGCCCCCCAGGATCACCGCGACCGAGACCGCGGCATCGGCCAGGTTGTGCAGGAAGGCCGCGCGGATATTCACGCTCTCCTTCGCGGCCCGCCAGACCAGCGCCGCGGTCAGCGCATCCACGACCAGCGCGAAAGCCGCCAGCGCCATGACCAGCCCGCCCGCGACCTGCGGCGGATCGACCAGCCGCCCCAGCGCCTCGATCCCCAGCCAGACCGAGATGGCGATCAGCGCGATGTAGTTGACGAAGGCCGCGACGATCTCGGCGCGGCCCCAGCCATAGCTCATCTCGGGGCTGGCGGGACGCCGCGCCAGGCGCCGGGCGCCAAAGGCCAGCACCAGGGACAGCGCATCGGAAAGGTTATGCACCCCGTCCGCGATCAGCGCCGTGGAATCGGCGATATAGCCGCCCAGGATCTGCGCACCGGTCAGCGCCAGGTTGATCACCACCGCGATCAGGATGGTGCCATCGCCCACCCCGCCCGGCAGGTGCGCATGCCCCTGCCTGCCGTCATGCGCATGCGAATGGCCCATCCCGTTCCCTCGCCGGCTTCTTCGTTCCCCAAATACCCATGCGGCCGCGCAATCCACGCGACCGGCGGCCCTCAATGCGCCTCGGCCCAGTTCAGCCCCTGCCCGGCATCGACGATCAGCGGCACGTCCAGCCGGACCGCGGGATCGGCCGCGCCCTGCATGACGCCGCGCGCCGCCTCGATCAGCTCGGCCACCGCGCCCTCCTCGACCTCGAAGACCAGCTCGTCATGCACCTGCAGCAGCATCCTGGCCGGCAGATGCGCGATGGCCTGCGGCATACGGATCATGGCGCGGCGGATGATGTCGGCGGCCGCACCCTGGATCGGCGCGTTGATCGCCGCGCGCCGCGCCCCGCCCGCCGCCGGTCCCGACTGGTTGATGCCCGGCGTCATGATCCGCCGGCCGAACAGCGTGCGCACGAAACCGTCCTGCTTCGCCTCGGCGACGGTGCGGTCCATATAGGCGCGGATCTCGGGGAAACGCTCGAAATAGGTGTCGATGAAGCTCTGCGCCTCGGCGCGTGGAATGCGCAGATTGCGCGCCAGGCCAAAGCCCGAGATGCCGTAGATCACCCCGAAATTGATCGCCTTGGCGCGGCGGCGGATCATCGGGTCCATGCCCTCGACCGGCACGCCGAACATCTGGCTGGCGGTCATGGCATGGATGTCGATGCCGTCGCGGAAAGCCTGTTTCAGCGCCGGGATCTGCGCCACATGCGCCAGGATCCGCAGCTCGATCTGGCTGTAGTCGAGGCTCACCAGCCGCATCCCCGGCCCGGCGACGAAAGCCTCGCGGATGCGCCGCCCCTCCTCGGTCCGCACGGGGATGTTCTGCAGGTTCGGATCGGTCGAGGCCAGCCGCCCGGTCTGCGCCCCGGCGATGGAATAGCTGGTGTGCACGCGCCCGGTCTCGGGGTTCACATGCAGGGGCAGCGCATCGGTATAGGTCGATTTCAGCTTCGAGATCGCCCGCCAGTCCAGCACCCGCGCCGGCAGCTCATGCCCCTCGGCGGCCAGATCCTCCAGCACCTCGGCGCCGGTGGAGAAGGCGCCGGTCTTGCCCTGCTTGCCACCGGCCAGGCCCATGCGCTGGAACAGGATCTCGCCCAGCTGCTTGGGGCTGCCGACGTTGAAGGGACCGCCGGCGAGTTCGTGGATCTCGGCCTCCAGCCCCGCCATCTTCTGGGCAAAGGCGTTGGACATGCGCTTCAGATGCTCGGAATCGATACGGATGCCGGCCATCTCCATATCGGCCAGAACCGCGATCATCGGCCGCTCCAGCCGCTCATAGGCGGTGGTCACATGGTTCGGCGCCAGCTTGGGGCGCAAATGATGCCAGAGCCGCCAGGTCACCTCGGCATCCTCGGCGGCATATTCGCTGGCCTTGTCGATCGCCACCTGCGAGAAATTGATCTGCGCCTTGCCCGAGCCGATCAGATCCTTGATCGGCAGGCAGCGATGGCCCAGATACAGGTCCGCCAACTCGTCCATGCCATGGTTATGCGCCCCCGCGTTCAGCGCATAGGACAGCAGCATGGTGTCGTCCAAAGGCGCCATGCGGATGCCGTGGCGGGCCAGCACCTTCCAGTCATACTTGATGTTCTGGCCGATCTTCAGCACCGAAGGATCCTCCAGCACCGGCTTCAGCATCGCCACCGCCCGGTCCAGGTCCATCTGCCCCTCGGCCCGCGCACCCGAGCCGAAGAGGTCGGCGGCGCCATCGACATGGCCCAGCGGCAGATAGGCCGCCCGCCCCGGCCCGGTGCAAAGCGAGACCCCGACCAGCTCGGCCTGCATCTCGTCCAGCCCGGTGGTCTCGGTGTCGATGGCGACCACGCCCTTTTCGGCGATCTCGGCCAGCCATTCGGCCAGCATGACCTCGTCGCGGATGGTGACGTAAAGGCTGCGGTCGATGGCCGGCAGTTCGACGGCCGGCGCGGCCGCGGCACCGGCGACGGCGGCCGGCACCGGCGCCGCCTCGGCCATGGTCGGCGCCTCGGCGCCGAAACGCTCGGCCACGCGCTTGGTCAGGGTGCGCAGCTCCATCCGGGCCAGGAAGTCCAGCAGCGCCTCGGGATCGGGCTCGCGGATCTCCAGGCTCTCCAGGCTGAAATCCAGCGCCATCCCGCAATCCAGCTCGACCAGCCGCTTCGAGATGCGGATCTGCTCGGCATGGTCGATCAGGGTCTGGCGGCGCTTGGGCTGCCGGATCTCCTCCGCCCGCGCCAGCAGGCTTTCCAGATCGCCATATTCCTCGATCAGCTGCGCGGCGGTCTTGATGCCGATCCCCGGCGCGCCCGGCACGTTGTCGACGGAATCGCCGGCCAGGGCCTGCACGTCCACCACCCGCTCGGGACCGACGCCGAATTTCTCGCGCACCTCCTCGGGGCCGATGGGCTTGCCCTTGATCGGGTCCATCATCTCGACCCCGCCGCCGACCAGCTGCATCAGGTCCTTGTCGCTGCTGATGATCGTCACCCGCCCGCCGGCATCCCGCGCCTGGCAGGCCAGCGTGGCGATGATGTCGTCGGCCTCGAAGCCCTCGGTCTCGATGCAGGCGATGTTGAAGGCGCGCGTCGCCTCGCGGGTCAGCGGGAATTGCGGTCGCAGATCTTCGGGCGGCTCGGGCCGGTTGGCCTTGTAGAGCGGATAGATGTCGTTGCGGAATGTCCGCGCCGAATGATCGAAGATCACCGCCGCATGGGTCGGCTGGTCCGAGCCCTTGCCGTCCTGCAGATACTTCCACACCATGTTGCAAAAGCCGGCCACCGCGCCGATGGGCAGCCCGTCCGAGCGACGGGTCAGCGGCGGCAGCGCGTGATAGGCGCGAAAGATGAAGGCCGAGCCGTCGATCAGATGCAGGTGATGGCCCTTGCCGAATCCGTCCGTCATCTGCGCCTCATCCTTCTGCCAGCGTCCAAGGCCCCTTACTGCCACGAAGCGCCGACCGGGCCAAGACCGCCCCCGCCTTCACTGTTTCACAAATACCCCCGCCGGAGGCGCGGCAACCGCGCCGCCCCCCGAACCAGGCCGCCATGGCGCGCGATCAGTGATCCTCGTGCGCGTGCTCGCGGTCGATGACGAAGCGCTTGTCGCAATAGCCGCATTCGACCCAGCCGGTATCGCGCGGAATGGCCAGCCAGACGCGCGGATGGCCCAGCCCCCGCTTCTCGTCGCCGTCGCAGGCGACCTTCCAGGAGGTGACGGTCTGGATCTCGGGGGCCGGAATGGTCATGGCGGTTCCTTGAGCTCTGACGACAAACGGGGTTAAACCGGCGGCGATCATAATGAACGCGAAGAGCCGATGCCAGCCCCCGAGCAAAGCCCGAACGCCATCGAAATCAGCGGCCTGACCAAGACCTATGCCGCCGCGGGCAAGGCGCCCCCGAAACAGGCGCTGAAGGGGCTGGACCTCGCCATCCCCGCCGGCTCGATCTTCGGCCTGCTCGGACCCAACGGCGCGGGCAAGTCCACCACGATCAACATCCTGGCCGGGCTGGTGCGCAAGACCGCCGGTCAGGTGACGATCTGGGGCTTCGACCAGGATGTGAACCCGCGCCAGTCCCGCGCCGCCATCGGCGTCATGCCTCAGGAACTCAACATCGACCCCTTCCTGACGCCCCGCGCCAGCCTCGAGGTGCAGGCGGGGCTCTACGGTGTGCCCCGCCGCGAACGCTGGACCGACGAGCTTCTGGAACTGGTCGGGCTGACGGATCAGGCGGAAAGCTATTCGCGCCACCTCTCGGGCGGCATGAAGCGGCGGCTGCTGCTGGCCAAGGCGCTGGTGCACCGGCCGCAGATCCTGGTGCTGGACGAACCGACGGCGGGCGTCGACATCCAGCTGCGCGAGATGCTGTGGCGCAACGTGCGGCGGCTGAACGACCAGGGCATGACCATCATCCTGACCACGCATTACCTGCAAGAGGCCGAGGAGATGTGCGACCGCATCGCCATCATCGACCACGGCCAACTGATCCTGTGCGAGGATACCGCCGCCCTGCTCGGCCGGGCCGATTCCAAGACGCTGGTCGTCGATACCGGCCCGGCCCGCACCCTGCCCGCCCTGCCCGAAGGCGTGCGGGCCGAGCGGCGCGGCGACGGCCGGCTCGCGCTCAGCTATGCGCCCTCGCGCATCCCCACCGACGGGCTGATCGACGCGCTGCGCGCCGCGGGCCTGCCGATCCGCGACGTGGCGGTCGAAGCGCCGGACCTCGAGGATGTCTTCGTCCAGCTGACCTCGCGCCCGGCGTCTCAGCCCGGCTGAACCATGCGCCCCATCGGCCGGCCGCCCAGGATGTGCATGTGGAAATGCGGCACCTCCTGCACGCCGTCCGGCCCGGCATTGGTGATGGCGCGGAAACCCTGGCCGCCGTCCAGCGCCACACCCAGATCGCGGGTGACTTTCGCCACGGCGCGGTGGAAATCCACGATCTCGGCATCCGAGGCATTGGCGGCGAAATCGTCGTAGCTGATATAGGCGCCCTTGGGGATCGCCAGCACATGCACCGGCGCCTGCGGCCGGATGTCGCGAAAGACCAGCGTATGCTCGGTCTCCAGCACCGTGTCGTTGGGTATCTCGCCGCGCAGGATGCGGGCGAAGATGTTGCTGTCGTCATAGGCGGGCATGGCTCTCTCCTCAGTCGCTGAACAGGTGGTCGGTCCCGGCAAGCGCCAGCGCGGCCTCGGCGGGCAAGTCCAGGAAACGCGCCAGTTGCACGGCATTCTCCGCGGCCGGCCGCCAGGGCGCGATGGAATGGAAGCCGGGAAAATCCATGTCGCGCAACCGCTCGGCCTCGTGTTCCAGGTCGGCGCGCACCATGGGCAGCAGCCGTTCGATCACCTCGGGGGCGGTTTCGCTCCCGGCCAGTCCCACGCGGGCGATATGGCCGCGCAGGTAATCGTCGTCGAATTCGGAATCCACCAGCAGGATGCGGGTATCGGCCTTGTCCGAGGTCAGATCCTGGATCAGATACAGCGCCGAGGGGTCCAGGCACAAGACCAGCCGGTTCGATTCGAAATGCTGGAACAGCAGCCGGATCAGCGCGCGCCGGTGGCGGTCGCGCTTTTCCACCGTGGTCTCGACCCCGCCCAGATCGGGCAGATGCGCCTCGGGCTCGTTGAAGACGTAATCCACCGCCGGAATCGGCGTATGCGCCCGGATCGCCGCGGTCAGCCGCTTGGCGACATGCCATTTCTTGGCCACCACCAGCAGCAGCGTATTGTCACGGCCCAGGCTGCCCTCGGCCTCCCAGAACCGCTGGCCGAAGCGCCGCCCGGCCCGGCCCCGCCCGGTCAGGAAGTGAAAGAGGCCGGTCGCCTCGTTCGAGATCGGGAAATGCACGCCCTTCGCCGCCCAAAGCGCGCCCAGCCGCTCGCGCAGGCGGATCGCCTCGGGGCTGATCTTGCGGGCGAACAGGTAGTTCTGGCCCATGAGCAGGTCGTAATGGTCGTTGTAGAAGGTCACCGGCATGCCGTAATCGGTGAAGATCAGGTAGGTCAGCGTGCGGGTGCGGATCTCCTTCCTGGGCACGACATGGGGCACGACGGTCTGGAAGAAGGTCTCGTCCGGGATCCAGGTGGTCGAGAAAAAGCGCATGACCTCCGGCCGGCTGGCGCAGAAATCCAGCACCTTCTCGACGGTCAGGCGGCGCAGGCACCACCATTGCGACCCGATCATGACCTGGATGTCGGCCGGCACCCTGCGCCTCAGGCCGAATCGCTTCTGCAGGTCGTAGCTGGCATAGAACAGCCATTTCTGCCTGCGCTCGTTGAATCAGTGGCGATAGATCAGCCGCTCTTCCTTGAAACCGGTCTTGATCCAGTCCGATTCGAAGAAATCGAAGCTCTCGATATAGTCGCAATCCTCTGCGTCCAGCAGGCCATGGGCGTATTCGGCCGACTTGATCGGCATGCAATCGCCCGAGAGCATGTAAAAATGCGTGGCCCGCGGAAAGGCGGCGACGGCGGCGCGCACTACCTCCAGCGTGGCGCCGACCAGCGACCATTCGCCCCAGCCGCATTTCCAGCGCCGCTGCGCGAAGGCGACCGAAGGGTTGTCGGCCAGCGCCGCCCGGATCAGCGCGTAATCGCGTGAATCGGCCCGGCCGTCGAAATGGATCGCCACGTAATCGCCCGAGGCGGTCAGCCGGCGGGCCTGCGCCACCACGCTCTCGGGATCCTTGTGGCACAGCAGAATAAAGGCGATACGCGCCATCTCGTTACCCATCCGGCCCGCCTTGCGCGGGCAATGCTCACACTGGTTGAATCTCTGCCGGCGATTTGCATTGTGTCCTTACCGATTTTGGCCGAAGGGGCAAGCCGCCGCGGCCGGCACGGTTCTTGTGAAGGGAAAGAGAGTTATGGGTTTTCCAGGAACGTGGATGACGGAAAGCGAAAGCATGGTCTATCGCGTCGTCCCGAAATGCGCCTGCTCCTCGATCGGGCAGATCATGTTCTACTCCGACCACGGCCGCTATTTCGACGGCGACATCCACGACGCCACCAGCGGGCTGCACAAGTGGAACCAGCCCGACAGCCAGCCGCTGATCGAGGCGAACGTCACGGCCCACAAGGCGCTGACCTTCACCTGCGTGCGCAACCCCTACGCACGCATCCTGTCCTCGTTCTTCGACAAGATCGCGGGGATCCAGCGGAACGGCAAGCGCTACCGCGGCAACCTGGTGCCCGAGCTGATGCAACGCTACGGCGTCGATGTCGGCAGCCCCGAGAACGGCTTCGAGTTCGACCAGATCGCCAGCTTCCGCCGTTTCCTGCTGTTTGCGCGCGACACCATCCGCTGGCGCCGGCCGATGGAGCCGGACATCCACTGGTCGGCCATGTCAGGCCATATCTCGACCTTCATCGTGAACGGCGGCCGCTACGACCAGATCTTCTTCACCGAGAAATTCAACCAGGGCATGCAGAAGGTGCTGGACGCCGCGCCGACCCCGGTCAGGCTCGACGTGAACGACGTGCCCAAGTTCAACGAATCCGAGGGGCACGGCCCCAAGCGCGCCCACAAGGTCAGCGCCTATTTCGACGACCTGTCGCGCCACCTGGTCTGGGAAATCTACAAGAAGGACTTCCAGCTCTTCAAATACGACTTCGACGACCCCGACAACAAGCTGCCGAAGAACGAGATCGACCTGGACGAGATCCACGCCAAGCTCGGCCGCTGAACCTGCCGGGCCCTCCCGGCGCCCGGCTTCTTTCTTGCCCAAATATCCCCGCCGGAGGCAGCGGCGCGCATGCGCCGCTTCTCTTGCAGATTTCCCTTGCGCAATGCGGAAATCCCGCTATTTTGCCGCCTTCATTCGACCGGCGGGGGAATCCCGGACCGCGGCCCCCGCTTTGCGAGCAGTTTTCGTGACTTGCGGCCAACGCTCCAGTGGCCTATGCCCGCCCCAGATACGAAACACCGAATCCGGGGCCGCCCAGCCGGGTTGCCCCCCGAACCACTTGAGGTTGAGACATGGCCGTCCCTCAGAACCGAGTTACCCGCTCCCGCCGCAACATGCGCCGTTCGCATGATGCGCTCGTCGCCGGCAACCCGAACGAATGCCCCAACTGCGGCGAGCTGAAGCGCCCGCATCACGTCTGCCCGTCCTGCGGCCACTACGCCGACCGCGAAGTCGTGGCGCAGGCCAATGAGGTCGACCTGGACGAAGACGCGGCCTGAGCGGACCGACCGCGGATATGGCTTCGGCAGATTCCAGCATTCTGCCTCGCGCCCCTGGCGACGGGGGCGGCGTGGTGATCTCCGTTGACGCGATGGGCGGCGACCGCGGCCCGGCGACGGTGGTCGCCGGCATGGCCGAAAGCGCCGGGAAGAATCCCGACATCCGCTTCATCGTCCACGGCCCGCGGGCCGAGCTGGAACGGCTGATCGCCCGCCGCGGCGATCTGGCGCGGCGTTGCGACATCCGCGACGCGGCCGGCGTCGTGACCATGGACGACAAGCCCAGCCAGGTGCTGCGCAAGGGCGAGGGCACCTCGATGTGGTCCGCCCTCGAATCGGTGCGGCAGGGTGAGGCGACCGCCGCCGTCTCCTGTGGCAATACCGGGGCGCTGATGGCGCTTTCGATGCTGCGGCTGCGCAAGCTGCCCGGCGTGAACCGCCCCGCGATCGCCTGCCTCTGGCCCTCGCGCAATCCGCAGGGCTTCAACGTCATGCTGGATGTGGGCGCCGACATCCGCGCCGATGCGCAGGACTTGCTGACCTATGCGCTGATGGGCGCCTCCTATGCCCGCAACGGTTTCGGGCTGGAACGGCCGCGCGTCGGTCTGCTGAACGTCGGGACCGAGGACCACAAGGGCCGGCCCGAGCTCAAGCAGGCGCATGAACTGATCCCCACCACGGCACAGGCGGCGAATTTCGACTATGTCGGCTTCGTCGAGGGCGGCGACCTGCCCTCGGCCCGCGTCGATGTGATCGTGACCGACGGCTTCACCGGCAATGTCGCGCTGAAGACCGGCGAGGGCACCGCGAAGCTGGTGGGCGAACTGCTGAAGGAAGCCTTCGGCAAGTCGGTGATGTCGAAATTCGCGGCGCTGCTGGCCATGGGCTCGCTCAAGCGGTTGCAAAAGCGCATCGACCCGCGGCGCGTCAATGGCGGCGTCTTTCTGGGGCTGAACGGGACGGTGGTGAAATCGCACGGCTCGGCCGATGCCACCGGCGTCTCGGCGGCGATCAAGCTGGCCTTCCGGCTGGCGCAATCCGGCTTTCAGGACCGGCTGGCGGCGCGCGTGGCGCAATCCGTCGCGGCGGCCGGCCAAATCAACGGCAGCAAGGAAAGCGAGGCGTCCTGATGCGGCGTGCGATCGTCCGGGGAACCGGCCATTACCTGCCCGAGCGCGTGGTCGAGAACAGCTGGTTCGAGGATAAGCTGGACACCAGCGACGAATGGATCCGCGCCCGCACCGGGATCGAACGGCGCCATTTCGCCGCCGAGGACCAGGGCACCAGCGACCTGGCCATCCGGGCCGCGCAGGCGGCCCTGGCCGATGCCGGCATCGAGGCCGGACAGATCGACGCGGTGATCGTGGCGACCTCGACCCCCGACCTGACCTTCCCCTCGGTCGCGACCATGGTGCAGGCCGGGCTGGGCATGCGCCGGGGCTTCGCCTATGACCTGCAGGCGGTCTGCGCCGGCTTCGTCTATGCGCTGGCCAATGCCGATGCGATGATCCGCGCCGGGCTTGCAGATCGCGTCCTGCTGATCGGGGCCGAGACCTTCAGCCGGATCATGGACTGGAGCGACCGCTCGACCTGCGTGCTCTTCGGCGACGGCGCCGGCGCCATGGTGCTGGAGGCGGCCGAGGGCCAGGGCACCTCCGCCGACCGCGGCATCCTCGCGACCGACCTGAACAGCGACGGGCAATATCGCGACCTGCTCTATGTCGACGGCGGCGTGGCCAGCACCGGCACCGCCGGCCATCTGCGCATGCAGGGCAACCTGGTCTTCCGCCACGCGGTCGAGAAGTTGGCCGACACCGCGCATCGCGCGCTGGACCGGGCCAGCCTGACGCCCGAACAGGTGGACTGGCTGGTGCCGCACCAGGCCAACCTGCGCATCATCGAGGCCACGGCCAAGCGCATGCACCTGCCGATGGAAAAGGTGGTGCTGACGGTGGCCGACCACGGCAATACCTCGGCCGCATCGATCCCGCTGGCGCTTTCGGTGGCCAATGCCGAGGGGCGCTTCAAGCCCGGCGACGTGCTGGTGGCCGAGGCCATCGGCGGCGGCCTCGCCTGGGGCTCGGTCGTGCTGCGCTGGTAGGCAAGCCCCTTATTTCAGCTGCGAATCCTTCGATCCGCGCCGGTTGATCCCGGCGCTGGGTCGCCAGGCCCGGTCGCGGCCCGACTGGCAGTCCACGCACAGCCGGACACCGGGAATCGCCTGCCGCCGCGCCTCGGGGATCGGCTCGTCGCATTCCTCGCAGATGCGGGCGCTTTCCTGCGCGACGCGCTGCGCATTGCGTAGCCGCATCCGCTCGATCGCCTCCTGCGTGGAGACCTCGATCTGCTCGTTCACCGCATCGTCGCGCGCCCAGCCACCGGCCATATCCGCTCCGTCCCGCCTGCCCTTTCCCCTTCAACATAGGCGCGGATTGCCGCGGCTCCAAGCGGGTCGCAGGCGGCCATGCGCGGGGTCTTGCAGGTAAGGCGCGAATAACGCGGAACAAAATCGTCCGATGAGGGAACGGAATCGGGCCGGGGTTGTTGACTCGGCGCCGTAAAGAAATCATCCTTCGCACCATTCAAGAGGTTTCCGAGATGAGCGACTCTACCCTGACCCGCATGGACCTGGCCGAGGCCGTGTTCCGTGAGGTGGGTCTGTCCCGCCACGAATCGGCCCAGCTTGTCGAAAGCGTGCTTGGCCATATCTCCGATGCGCTGGTGCGCGGCGAGCAGGTCAAGATCTCGTCCTTCGGCACGTTCTCGGTCCGCGACAAGAACGAACGCATCGGCCGCAACCCCAAGACCGGCGAGGAAGTGCCGATCACGCCGCGCCGGGTTCTATCCTTCCGGCCATCGCATCTGATGAAGGATCGGGTGGCGGCGGGGAACAGGCGCAAGGGCTGATGAGCAAGTCGCCCGACGCCTTCAGGTCCATCGGAGAGGTCTCGCGCCTCGTCGGCGTCGCGCCGCATGTGCTGCGCTACTGGGAATCGCAATTCACGCAGCTTGCGCCGGTCAAGCGCGCCGACGGGCGCCGCTATTACCGGCCCGAAGACGTGCGGCTGGCAGCCGGGCTCTGCCAGGTCATGCGCGAGGAGGGGCTCAGCATCCGCGGCGCCAAGCGGCTGATCGCCGCGGATCGCGGCGCCGCGCTGCGCGAGATCGGCGCCGCCCGCCTGGGCGAAACCCTGGGCGAGGCCGGCGCGGTGGAACATCCCGGCCCGGCCGTGCGCCTGGCCCTGCCCGAGCGCGACGCCGTGCCGAGGGACGCGAAAGCGGTCCTCAGGCCAGCCCGGCCGAACCGCCCCGAACAGCAGGCCGAATCGCTGCCGCTCTTCGCCGCGCTCGATCCGGGGCGCGATCCCGCGCCGGACTGGCTGGGCCGGCTGGTGGCGACCGCGCTGGCCCTGCGCCAGTTCGAACTGCAGGGCAAGCCCCTGCCCGCGCAAGCGAAAACCCTGCGCGACGCGCTGACCGGCGCACGCTGACGCGCATGACCGCCCGCTTTCCGGCCCCCGCCGGCCGACTATCCACAGCAATCGAGATTCTTGCCGAAATTTCCGCCCCTGGCCCCTTGTGCTGGCCGCCCGCTTCGCTCTATATGCCCCTCGTCGGGCCGTGGCGCAGCCTGGTTAGCGCGTCCGTCTGGGGGGCGGAAGGCCGCGAGTTCGAATCTCGCCGGCCCGACCATTCCGAAAACGCCCATCCCCGTCCGGGGGTGGGCGTTTCCTTTTGCCGAAAGGGTTTCGCGTGAACGGTGTGCTTCCCGATACGTCCCTGCGTCAGCTGATCGCCAGCGGCGCGATCTCGGCCGACCAGCCGATCCGGCCCGAACAGGTCCAGCCTGCCAGCCTTGACCTGCGCCTGGGCGCGACGGCATGGCGGCTGCGCGCCTCGTTCCTGGCCGGGCGCGGGCGCCGGGTCAACGACCGGCTCAAGGATTTCGAGATGCACCGCATGGATCTCACCGAGGGCGCGGTGCTGGAAAAGGGCTGCGTCTACCTGGTGCCGCTGATGGAACGGCTGTCGCTGCCCCAGGGCCTCGACGCGGTCGCCAATGCCAAAAGCTCGACCGGCCGGCTCGACCTTCTGACCCGGCTGGTCACCGACGAGGGCACCGAATTCGACCGCCTGCCCCAGGGCTATGACGGCCCCATCTATGCCGAGATCTGCCCACGCAGCTTCTCGGTGCTGGTGCGGCCCGGCATGCGGCTGAACCAGCTGCGGCTGCGCCGGGGCCAGGCGGTGCTGACGGATACCGCCTTGCGTGACCTGCACGCATGCGAGCCGCTGGTGACGGGCGAGGCGCTGATCGACGACGGCCTGGGCTTCTCGGTCGATCTGCGGCCCGCGCGCGGCGACCTGGTCGGCTACCGGGCCCGGCCGCATAGCGGGGTCATCGACCTCGACCGCATCGGCGCCTACCAGGCCCGCGACTTCTGGGACGAATTGCGCACCACGGATGGCCAGCTGATCCTCGACCCCGGCGCCTTCTATATCCTGGTCAGCCGCGAATCCGTGGCGATCCCGCCCGATTACGCCGCGGAAATGGCACCCTACCTGGCCATGGTGGGCGAGTTCCGCGTGCATTACGCCGGCTTCTTCGACCCCGGCTTCGGCCATGGCGCCGCCGGGCAAGGCGCGCGCGGCGTCCTCGAGGTGCGCTGCCACGAGGCCCCCTTCGCGCTGGAGCATGGCCAGGTCGTCGGCCGGCTCGTCTACGAACGGATGGCAGCCCGCCCCGAACGGCTCTACGGCAGCGGCATCGCCTCGAACTACCAGGGCCAGGGCCTCAAGCTGGCCAAGCAATTCGCCTGAGCCTGGCCGCCCGGCCAGCGTTCTTCCTGCCCAAATATCCCGGGGGAGTCGCGCGGCAGCGCGACGGGGGCAGAGCCCCCTATCGCATCCGCCGGGTGATGCGCGCCGCCTGGCGGGCGTGCTTGACCGCTTCGCGCATGGTCTTTTCGCGGCCCTGCTGCCGAGGCGTCCGGCGCGCGCCCGACTTCGGCGCATGCATCCGCCGGAGGCCCCAGCGCAGCAGCCGGTTGACGGCCACGCGCGTCAGAATAGCAATTAAGCGATTTATATTCATCGGGTTGCAACCCGTTCTTCACTCGTCTTCGAACAAATCCTCGGCCATGGCTTCGGCATCCTCCTCGCCGGCCTCGCCGAACAGGCCGGGCGCCAGCCCCTCGCCCGGCGGGCGCGATTCCAGCAGGCCTGCCGCGCGCAGCTCGGCCAGCCCCGGCAGGTCGCGGGCGCTTTCCAGCCCGAAATGATCCAGGAAGGCTTCGGTCACCACGAAGGTCACCGGCCGGCCGGGGGTCTGGCGGCGGCGGCCGATGCGGACCCAGTCCAGCTCGATCAGCTGGTCCAGCGTGCCGCGGCTGACGGCGACGCCGCGGATCTCCTCGATCTCGGCGCGGGTCACGGGCTGGTGATAGGCGATGATCGCCAGGGTCTCGGTCGCGGCCCGCGACAGGCGGCGGCTTTCGACCACGCTTTCCTGCATCAGGAAGCCCAGGTCGGCGGCGGTGCGAAAGGCCCAGGCATCGCCCACCCGCGCCAGCTGCACCCCCCGCCCCTCATAGCGGGCGCGCAGCGCGCGCAGCGCCTCGGCCGCATCGCAGCCGGCCGGCAGGCGGGCGGCAATCTCGCGCAGGCTCATCGGCTCGGCCGAAGCGAAGAGGATCGCCTCGACCATGCGCTCCTGCTCGGGCAGGGGCGGCGGCGGGAAATGCTGGGAATCAGGGGCGATATGGTCCTGGCTCATTCTGGACGCCTGCGGATGGAGATCGGGGCGAAGGTGCCGGCCTGGCTGATTTCCACCGCACCCTGCCGCGCCAGTTCCAGCGTCGCGGCAAAGGTCGCCGCGGTGGCCGAGCGGCGGCGCTGCGGATCGGCCTCCCAACCCTCGGGCAGAAAGGCCGAAAGCGCGGTCCAGTCCCCGGCATAGCCGATCAGCCCGCGCACCCGGTCCAGCGCCTGCTCCATGCTCAGCACGTCCCGGCGGTCGAAGGCATAGGGGCGAAACTCGTCGCGGGTGCGCAGCCGGGCATAGGCGCGCATCAGGTCGATCAGCCCGGCCTGCCAGGCGACCTGGCGCTGGCGGGCGACGGTTTCGGGCGCGCCGCGGGGGAAGCGGTCCTGTCCCAGCCGGTCGCGGGCCATCAGCCGCGCCGCGGCCTCGCGCATGGCGTTCAGCCGTTCCAGCTGGAAGGCCAGATGCGCCGCCATCTCTTCGGCGCTCGGCCCCTCGGCCTCGGGGTCGGGCGGCAGCAGCAGGCGGGATTTCAGATAGGCAAGCCAGGCGGCCATGACCAGGTAATCGGCGGCCAGCTCGATGCGCAGCGCGCGGGCCTCCTCGACGAAGGTCAGATACTGATCGGCCAGCTCCAGCACCGAGACCTGCATCAGATCGACCTTCTGCGTGCGCGACAGCGTGAGCAGCAGGTCCAGCGGCCCCTCGAAGCCCGAGACATCGACGACCAGCATCTCCTCGGCGCGGCGCTCGGCCACGGCTTGCGGGCCCAGCCCCGGCAGATGCGGCGCCGGGTCCGGTTCGGGGTCCGGCACGGGGGTCAGGTAGGGCACCTTGGTCATGTCGCGTCCAGGCAAGGGAACCTGCGCAGAATCCGCGATAGACAGGGCCTAGTCAACCGATCAGGCCGCCAGCCCGCCAAGCGCCGCCAATTCGGCCCGCAGCGCGGCGGTGTCCTGCTGCACCGGCGCGCGGCGCAGGGCCAGCGCCGCCTCGGCCCGCAGGGCGGCGCGGGGGGACATGGCTCCGGCGGCCGCCACGATCTCGTCCATCTGCGCCAGGGTCTCGTTGCAGGACAGCACCAGGTCGCAGCCGGCGGCGATGGCGGCGGCGGCGCGCTCGGCCGGGCTGCCGGACAGCGCCTGCATGCCGATGTCGTCGGACATCAGCAGCCCGTCAAAGCCGATCTCGCACCGGATCATCTCGATCACCGGGGCCGAGGCGGTGGCGGGCGCATCGTCGATGGCGGTAAAGCGGATATGCGCCGTCATCGCCATGGGCAGGTCGGCCAGCGCACGGAACGGGGCGAAATCGCTGGCGCGAAGCTCGTCGAGCGAAGCCTCGACCACCGGCAGATCCTTGTGGCTGTCCACCCGCGCCCGGCCATGGCCCGGCATATGCTTGACGACCGGCAGCACCCCGGCGGCCAGCATCGCCTGCGCCGCGGCCCGGCCCAGGCGGATCACCGTTTCGGCATCCGAGCCGAGGCAGCGGTTCTTCAGGAAGGGGTGCGTCTCGTCGCGGGCGATGTCCAGGACCGGGGCGCAATCGGCGTCGATGCCGACGGCGCGCAATTCCTGCGCCAGCAGGTGATGGTGCAGCCAGACGGCGCGCTCGCCCCGTCCGGCCTGGTCCAGCGGCGCCGGCCAGTCGGTCCAATGCGGCGCGCGCATGCGCTGGACGCGCCCGCCCTCCTGGTCCACCAGCACCGGGGCGTTGCGGCCCACCGCCTCGCGCAGCTCGGCCGTCAGCCGGCGCAGGCGGTCCGGCGTATCGACATTGCGCGCAAACAGGATGAAGCCCCAGGGGTCGGCGGCGCGGAAGAAATCGCGCTCGGCCCGGCTCAGCTCCGGGCCGGCGATGCCGCCGAGGATGGTGGCGCCTGCCATCTCAGCGGCTCATTTCGCCATGGCGGGGATGCAGTCCACGCCCTCGGCGATCAACGCCGCGCAAAAGCGCCGCGCCTCGTCGCGCGATTCGAAACCGGCGGCGCGCAGGCGCCAGAAGCTGCGGCCATTGGCCTTGTGTTCCTGGACCACCATGCCCTTGCCGGCGAAAAGCGCGCCGAACTTGCCCGAGACGCGGTTCCATTCGCCCCGTGCCAATGCATCGCTGTCGAAGGCGCCGATCTGCACCAGGGGCGCGCCCGAGGCGACCTGCACCGGTGCCGGGGCAGCGGCCGGGCGGCTTTCGGCAGCGGCAGGTGCGGGGGCCGGCGCGGCATCGCTGGCGACCGCCGGCGCGGCGGCGGCGACGCGGCGCGGACGCGGCGCGGGACGCGCCGATTGCGCGATGGCGCCGGGGGCCGGCAGGGCGCCGGCCTCGGCCAGCGCGGTGGTGATGGCCATGTCGCGCGTCTCATTGCCGGCAAGGTCGGTCACGGCCTCGTTCACCGGCGCATCGGCGGCGGGCGCGTCCGAGATCACCGCGCTGGCGACGCTTTCCGCCGCCGTATCCGGCTGGGCCAGGGTCTCGCCGTCGGGACGGGCGATGACGCGGGCGGCTTCCTCGAACAGCGGCGCATCAACCGGATGCGAGGGCTCTTGCGCCGTGGCGCCCAGTTCGCCCATGGGCACGTCCTGGCCGTCAAGCGGCGTGGCAGCGGGCGCAAGAGCCACGCGGTCCACCGCCCCGGCTTCGGCCCCAGCAGCGACCGAGTTCACCGCAAGGCCGGTGCGCTGGGTCAGCTCGCCGCCCGGATTGTCGGGCGCGGTGCGGGCCTCGCCCTCGATGGCGCGGATCACCGGCACGCCCGAGACGTCGCGCACCACCAGCTTGTAGCCCCAGACCGCCAGGATCACGATCAGCCCGACCGAGACCAGCGCCCCGAGGTAATGCGTCAGCCGCGTGATCCGCCCCAGGAGCGAAGGCGATTCGGCCAGCGATTCGGCATGGGGGTAATGCTGTTCGTCCCAGCCGCCATCCTGCCAGTCGTCCTGATAGCCCTGCTGCCCCTCGGCATGGGCATAGCCCTGCGACAGCCTGTGGGGCTGCGACCCGTCAAACCCGCCCGAAGAGCGGAAATCTACTACCGTCATTCCTGCCTGCCTGCCGGTTGTTCCGACGCTGCTCGTTTATCTGCTCGTCCCCCGGCAGGGCGCCGTTTTTCAGCGCATTTCTTTGGCCGGAGTCACCCCCAAGATACCAAGACCGGCCGAAATGACAACGCCGACGGACCGTGCCAGCGCGATTTTCGCTGCCGTGGCCGCCGCATCGCCCTCTTGCAGGAAGCGCAGGGCGGGCTCGTCATTGCCGCGGTTCCACAGCGAATGCAGTTCCGAGGCAATATCGTAAAGGAAAAACGCGATCCGGTGCGGCTCGTGCGCGCGGGCGGCGATTTCGACCGTGCGTGGCCATTCTGCAACTTTGCGGGCCAGTTCCAGCTCGGCCGGATGCGAAAGCTGCGCCAGATCCGCCTGCGCCAGCGCCGCGTCCGAGGTATCGACCCCCATCGCCGCCGCCTTGCCCAGGACCGAGTTCACCCGCGCGCTGGCATATTGCACGTACCAGACCGGGTTGTCCTTGGATTGCTCCAGCACCTTGTCGAAGTCGAAATCCAGCGCCGCGTCGTTCTTGCGCGTCAGCATGTGAAAGCGGGTGACGTCCGCCCCCGCCTGCTCGACCACGTCGCGCAGGGTGACGAAGGTGCCGGCGCGCTTGGACATCTTGAAGGGCTCGCCGTTCTTGAACAGCTTGACCAGCTGGATCAGCTTGACGTCCAGCGGCACACGGCCGTTCGACAGCGCCTTCACGGCGGCGGTCATGCGCTTGACATAGCCGCCATGGTCGGCGCCGAACACGTCGATCAGCGCGTCGAAGCCGCGTTCGATCTTGTCCCAGTGATAGGCGATGTCGGGCGCGAAATAGGTCCAGGAGCCGTCGGATTTCTTCACCGGCCGGTCCACGTCGTCGCCATGGGCGGTGGACCGGAACAGCGTCTGCTCGCGCGGCTCCCAGTCCTCGGGGGTCTTGCCCTTGGGCGGCTCCAGCACGCCTTCATAGATCAGGCCCTGCTGGCGCAGCCGCTCGATCGCGGCCTCGATCCGGCCGGTGCCGTAAAGCGCCTTCTCGCTGGAGAACACGTCCATATGGACGTTGAGCAGCGCCAGATCCTCGCGGATCATGTCCATCATCGCCTCGGTGGCGAAGCTGCGGATCTCGGCCAGCCATTCCGATTCCGGCTTGTCGAGCAGGCTGGTGCCGTATTTCGCCTTCAGCGCCTCGCCCACCGGGATCAGGTAGTCGCCGGGGTAAAGCCCCTCGCGGATCTCGGGCTCCAGCCCGTTGGCCTCTCGATAGCGTTCATAGGCGGACCGCGCCAGCACATCGACCTGCGCGCCGCCGTCGTTGATGTAATATTCGCGGGTGACCTCATGGCCCGAGAAATCCAGAAGCGCCGCCAGCGCATCCCCGAAGACCGCGCCGCGGGTGTGGCCGACATGCATCGGTCCAGTCGGATTGGCGCTGACGAATTCGACGTTGACCCGCTGGCCCTTGCCCATCTCCGAGCGGCCGTAATCCCCGCCCTCGGCCAGCGCGGCGCGCACCACGCCCTGCCATTCGGCGGGCGCCAGGCGCAGGTTCAGAAAGCCCGGCCCCGCCACCTCGGCCGAGGCGATGCGCGGATCGGCGGCCAGGCGGGCGGCCAGCGCCTCGGCGATGTCGCGCGGCTTTTTCCCGGCGGGCTTGGCCAGCACCATGGCGGCATTGGTGGCCATGTCGCCATGCGCGGCGTCCCGCGGCGGCTCGACCGTCACATTGGCGGTGTCGAGACCCGTGGGCAGCGCGCCCGCCTGTTCCATCTGCGCCAGCGCATCAAGGACCAGCGCGCGGATATCCGAGAAAAGGTTCATGGCTTCCATCCGTAAGATCGCCCGGGGATAGCGCCTGCCCGAGGGGGCCGTCAACCGGCCCACGGAACAGCAGACGCGCATCAGATTGACGAAGAGCGGGTTTTCGGCTAGGCCCGCCCTGTCTGCATCCGGCAGGCAAGGCGAGGGGCGTGCGGAAATTGCGTCCCGACCCGCCGCGACAATCCGGTTTCTCCGGAAGCGGCGATGGACGCAAGCACGGCGCGGGCTGTCCCGCGCATTTGATACGAAAGCCCTGAATGACCAAGTTTTCCGATCTGAAGCTGGACCCCAAGGTTCTGAAAGCCATCGCCGAGGCCGGCTATGAGACGCCCACGCCGATCCAGGCCGGGGCGATTCCCCCGGCGCTGGAAGGGCGCGACGTGCTGGGCATCGCCCAGACCGGCACCGGCAAGACCGCCAGCTTCACCCTGCCGATGATCACCCTGCTCGGCCGCGGCCGCGCCCGCGCCCGGATGCCGCGTTCGCTGGTGCTTTGCCCGACGCGCGAACTGGCCGCCCAGGTGGCCGAGAATTTCGACATCTATGCCAAGCACACCCGACTGACCAAGGCGCTGCTGATCGGCGGCGTTTCCTTCGGCGAACAGGACAAGCTGATCGACCGCGGCGTGGACGTGCTGATCGCGACGCCCGGCCGGCTGCTGGATCATTTCGAGCGCGGCA
The DNA here is from genome assembly GCF_046335115.1 of Paracoccus sp. P2. Taxonomy (NCBI): domain Bacteria; kingdom Pseudomonadati; phylum Pseudomonadota; class Alphaproteobacteria; order Rhodobacterales; family Paracoccaceae; genus Paracoccus; species Paracoccus sp. P2. Next base: position 98,406 of record NZ_JBGOSN010000003.1, read on the forward strand.
AGCTTTTGCTGACCGGCGTGCAGATCATGGTGGTGGACGAGGCCGACCGGATGCTCGACATGGGCTTCATCCCCGATATCGAGCGCATCTTCCAGCTGACGCCCTTTACCCGGCAGACGCTGTTCTTCAGCGCCACCATGGCGCCCGAGATCGAGCGCATCACCGACACCTTCCTGCATGCGCCCGAGCGTATCGAGGTCGCACGCCAGGCCACCACCAGCGAAACGATCACCCAGAAGCTGATCGAGATCACCCCGACCCGCCGCGACCAGACCGCGAAGCAGAAGCGCGAGTTGCTGCGCGCCCTAATCCGGGCCGAGGGCGAGGGGCTCAAGAACGCCATCATCTTCTGCAACCGCAAGACCGAGGTGGACATCGTCGCCAAGTCGCTCAAGGCGCATGGCTTCGACGCCGCGCCGATCCACGGCGACCTGGACCAGCGCCACCGCATGGCGACGCTGGATGGGTTCCGCGAGGGCACCTTGCGCTTCCTGGTCGCCTCGGACGTGGCGGCGCGCGGGCTCGACATCCCGGCGGTCAGCCATGTGTTCAACTTCGACTTGCCCAGCCATGCCGAGGATTACGTCCACCGCATCGGCCGCACCGGCCGCGCCGGGCGGCTGGGCACCGCGATCTCGATCGCGACGCCCGCGGACGAGAAATACCTGGGCGCCATCGAATCGCTGGTCAAGCAGACCCTGCCCCGCGCGCCGGTGCCCGAGGGCTTTGCCCTTTCCAGCGCCGCCCAGGGCGCGCCGCGTCCGGCGCGCGAGACCGGCCGCAAGGAACGCGGGCGCGACCGCGACCGCCGCGGCCGGCGCGACGACAGCGAACAGCGCGCCCAGGCGCCCATCCAGGCCCACGAACCGCGCGCCGAGGCCAGGCCCGCCGAACAGGCCGAGCGCCGGCACGACCGGGCGCCCCGCGAGGAGCGCAGGGATGAACGCCGGGACGAGCGCCGCGAACGCCATGGCGAGCGTCACGACCGGCGCGAGGACCGCCGCACCGACCGCCATCCGGTCATGGGCATGGGCGAGCATATGCCCGAGTTCCTGACCCGCAGCTTCCGTCCAGGCTTCCGCGACCCCGTCGAGGAATCCGCCATCGAGGAAACCACCGCCGAGCCACCGCGCGAGGATGTCGCACCCGAGCAGGCCGCCGAGCGCCCGTCCGCCGAACGCAAGCCCGGCAAGCGCCGCCGGGGGGAATCCGCCCGCACCAAGCCGGCCGTGCAGCCTGCCGAGGCCGCGGCCGCGGAGCCGACCGCCGAGCCCGGCCCCGTGCCCGCCGAAGCTCCGATCCCGGCCCCGGCCGAAGCCTTGGCCGAACCGGCGATCCAGCCCGCGGAACCGGTAGCGGAACCGGCACCTGAACCGGAAACGGCCCCGGAAGCCGCGCCCGGGGAGGCCGCCGCCGCCTCCGCCGAACCGGCGGCCGAGCCCGAAGCCAAGGAAAAGCCTGTGCGCAAGCGCAAGCCGCGCACCCCCAAGGCCAAGGCCGACGCTGCCGCCGACGCCGACGCTGCGGCGATCCCGGCAGAGGCGGAACAGCCCGCGCCCGAACAGCCGGAAGCCGAAGCCGAAGCCGAAGCCAAGCCGGCCCGCAAGGCGGCAAAGAAGCCGGCCAAGCCCCGCGCGCCGCGCAAGCCCAGGGCCAAGGCGGCCGAGGCCGAAGCGATCACCCCCGGCGACGCAGCCGGCACCGATGCGGCGCCGAGCCCGGACGATACCACCGCCGGGGCCTGAGCCGGTTCCATGGCCCCTCCGGCCTGCACATCGCCATCGCGACGCGGGCGCCCGTCCTGGGCGATGCTCGCCCTTGGCGCGGGGCTGGGGGCCATGGCCGCGCTGGGTCAGGCGCCCTGGGATCTCTGGCCGCTGACCCTGCTGGCGCTGGCGCTGCTGTGCCGGCAGGTGGCGCGGGCCGAAACGCCCCGCGCCGCGGCCTGGCACGCCTTTGCCGCCGGGCTGGGCCATTTCGCGCTGGCGATGTCCTGGATCGTCGAGCCCTTCCTGGTCGAGCCCGAGACCTATGGCTGGATGGCCCCCTTCGCGCTGGTGCTGACCGCGGCGGGCGGGGCGCTGTTCTGGACTGCGCCGGCCTGGCTCGCCGCCCGGCTCGCGCCGGGCTTTCCCCGGCAGGGGCTGGGCTTCGCCGCCCTGATGGTGCTGTCGGACTGGATGCGCGGCTGGATCTTTACCGGCCTGCCCTGGGCGCTGACCGGCCATGTCTGGATCGACACCCCCGCCGGGCAGGTCGCGGCCACGCTGGGCGCGATCGGGCTGTCCGGCCTGACCATGCTGGCCGCCGCCCTGCCCCTGTGCTTTCGCCGGCCCGGCCGGTTGCCGGCCCTGCCCGGCACGGTGCTGGCCCTGCTGGTCGTCGCCACCGCCTGGAGCGCGGGGCTGGCGCGGCTGGCCCACCCCCTGCCGCCCGATACCGGCCTGCGGCTGCGGCTGGTCCAGCCCGACGCCACCCAGGCGCTGAAATGGGATCCCTGGTGGTCCGAGGTGTTCTTCCGCCGCCTGCTCGACCTTTCGGCCATCCGCGACCCCGACATGCCGCCGCCGGATGTGGTGATCTGGCCCGAAACGGCGGTGAACTTCCTGCTGGAACAATCCGGCACCGCCCCGCAGGACATCGCCGCCTATGTCGGCGCCCCGGTCGTGTTGGGCATCCAGCGGGTCGAGGGCAGCCGCTATTTCAACAGCCTGGCCGAGTTCTCGGCCCAGGGCATCGGCCCGGTCTATGACAAGTTCCACCTGGTGCCCTTTGGCGAATACACGCCCTGGGGCGATGTGATGGCGCGGTTCGGCATCCGCGCCTTTGCCGCGCAGCACGGCTTCGGCTATTCGGCCGGGCCGGGACCGCAGGTCATGCGCCTGCCCGGCCTGCCGCCGATGCAGCCGCTGATCTGCTACGAGGCGGTGTTCTCCCATCACCTGATCGCCGGGGAAGACCGGCCGGGCTGGCTTTTGCAGGTCACCAACGACGCCTGGTTCGGCCAGCTCTCGGGGCCGTGGCAGCATCTGGCGCAGGCCAGGCTGCGCGCCATCGAATCGGGCCTGCCGCTGATGCGGGCGGCCAATACCGGCGTCTCGGCGGTGATCGACGCGCGCGGGGGCTTGCGCGCCACGCTGGGCCTGAACCGCGCCGGGCGCATCGACGCCGCCCTGCCCGGTGCGCTGCCGCCGACGCCCTGGTCGCGGCTGGGCGACTGGCCGGCCGTGGCGCTGGCGCTGGCGGCCTTCCTGCTGGCCGCCCTGGGGCGGCGGCGCAAGTTGCGCAGTTGACGGCGGCGGGCAGGTCCACTAACGCTTCGCCTGACCGTCACAACGGCTTCCTGGCGTGGCGGCGTCATTTCAACGGAGCATCTTCATGGCCAGACAGGACTATGTGTTCACCTCGGAATCCGTCTCCGAGGGCCACCCCGACAAGTTGTGCGACCAGATCTCGGACGCGGTGCTCGACGCGCTGCTGGCCGAGGATCCGGCCGCCCGCGTCGCCTGCGAAACCTTCGCGACGACCGGCACCGTGGTCATCGGGGGCGAGATCGGCCTGACCGACCAGAAGAAGCTGGGCGAATACATGGGCCGCATCAGCGAGATCGCCCGCGAGACGATCCGCGACATCGGCTACGAGCAGGAAAAGTTCCACTGGAACACCTGCCATGTCCACAACTACCTGCACGAGCAATCCGCCCATATCAGCCAGGGCGTCGACCGCGACGGCGCCGGCGACCAGGGCATCATGTTCGGCTATGCCGTGGACGAGACGCCGGAACTGATGCCCGCGCCGATCCAATATGCCCACGCGATCCTGCGCCGCCTGGCCGAGGCGCGCAAATCCGGCGCCGAGCCGACGCTGGGCCCGGATGCGAAGTCGCAGCTGAGCCTGCGCTACGAGAACGGCAAGCCGGTCGAGATCACCAGCCTGGTGCTGTCGCACCAGCACAAGGACGAAAGCCAGAGCTCGGATGACATCCGCGCCATCGTCGAGCCCTATATCCGCGAGGTGCTGCCCGCGGAATGGCTGACCGAGAGCACGGAATGGTGGGTGAACCCGACCGGCACCTTCGTGATCGGCGGGCCGGATGGCGACGCCGGGCTGACCGGGCGCAAGATCATCGTCGATACCTATGGCGGCGCGGCACCGCATGGCGGCGGCGCCTTCTCGGGCAAGGATCCGACCAAGGTGGACCGCTCGGCCGCCTATGCCGCGCGCTACCTGGCCAAGAATGTCGTCGCGGCCGGCCTGGCGAAACGTTGCGTGATCCAGCTGTCCTATGCCATCGGCGTGGCCAAACCCCTGTCGATCTATGCCGACACCTTCGGCACCAGCGAGATCCCCGAGGCCGAGATCGAGCGCGCCGTCTCGCGGGTCATGGACCTGACGCCGCGCGGCATCCGCGAACATCTGGCGCTTTGCCGCCCGATCTATCGCCGCACCGCCGCCTATGGCCATTTCGGCCGCAGGCCCGATGCGGATGGCGGCTTCTCCTGGGAGCGGACCGATCTTGTCGAGGCCCTGAAGCGCGAGCTGTAAGGCCGCAGGGGGGGCTTTGCCCCCGCCGCGCCGGCGCGCGGCTCCCCCAGGATATTTGGACAAGAAAGAAGCCCAGGCCCCGGCTGCTTCTTCCTTGGGCAAATATCCTGCGGGGGAAGCCCGCCGGGCCTGCCCGGCGGGCGCGGGGGCGCAAAGCCCCCGTCCTTCAATCCTTGAAGCTGCGGCTGTCCTTGATCTGGTCCCAGGCCCAGACCACCTCTTGCAGCCGATCTTCGTCCGAGCGGTCGCCGCCATTCATGTCGGGATGAAGATCCTTGACCAGGGACTTGTATTGCTTGCGGATCTCGGCGCGGGTCCAGCTGTCCTTGGCCTCGAGGATCTCCAGCGCCCGGCGCTCGGTCGGCGGCAGCTTGCGCGCGCTGCGGGTGCGCAGTTCGGGATTGGTGCCGTTCGCCCCCAGGATCTCCAGCGGATCGTCGATGCCGTGGCGCGCCCATTTCTGTTCCTGCGCGGCGCGGCCGAAGGGCTTGGTCGGGCGCTCCCAGACCGTGGCATTGTCCAGGAATTCCTGGAATTCGGCCTCGGACTGGCCCTGGAAATAGTTCCAGTTCAGGTTGTATTCGCGCACGTGCTCCTTGCAGAACCAATAGTATTCGTCCAGCGCGCGCGGCGATTTCGGCGCGCGGTACTGGCCGGGCTGGTCGCAGCCCTCCTTGTCGCATTGCCGCGTCGAGGTTTCGAAGGCGCCGGACATGCCGCGCCGGCCCTTGGCCCGGCGTTTCTTGTCCGAGGCCGCGGAAATGTCGAATCCGAACGGGTCGCTGTTGCTCATCTGCCTGCCTTGTCCTGAACGGGACAGGCAGTTTAGGCTATTTCGCGAGACATGAAAGGGGGCAAGCGCATGATTGCCGACGAGATGCGGAAAAGACTGGCCGAGCTTCAGCCGTCGCGGCTGGACATCATCGACGAAAGCGAAAGCCATCGCGGCCATGGCGGCTGGCGCGAGGGGGGCGAGACGCATTTCCGCATCCGCATGGCCAGCGCCCGCTTTGCCGGGCTGGGCCATGTCGCGCGGCACCGGCTGGTGCATGCCGCATTGGGCGACATCGTGCCGCGCATCCATGCGCTTGCGCTGGAACTGGCGGAAAACTGACCCGTTAGCGCGCGCAGGCTTGCCGGGCCGAGGCCCCGGGCGTAGAAGCCCGGAAAGCCGGTAAGCACAAGGAATTTCCCGATGACCTCGCCCAAGGATTTCAACGATCGCATGCTGTCGCTCGGCCTTGCCCGTGTCAGCGAGGCCGCCGCCCATGCCTCGGCGCGGCTGATCGGCCGCGGCGACGAGAAGGCCGCCGACCAGGCGGCCGTCAACGCGATGCGCGACCAACTGAACATGCTCGACATCAAGGGCGTCGTCGTCATCGGCGAGGGCGAGCGGGACGAGGCGCCCATGCTGTTCATCGGCGAGGAGGTCGGCACCGGCCAGGGCCCGGCGGTCGACATCGCGCTGGACCCGCTGGAAGGCACCACGCTGACCGCCAAGGACATGCCCAACGCCCTGACCGTCATCGCCATGGCGCCGCGCGGCACGCTGCTGCATGCGCCCGACGTCTACATGGAAAAGCTGGCCATCGGCCCCGGCTATCCCAAGGACGTGGTCAGCCTGGACATGACCCCGTCCGAGCGGGTGCGGGCGCTGGCCAAGGCCGGCGGCGTCAAGGACAGCGACATCACCGTCTGCATCCTGGAACGGCCCCGGCACGAGGATCTGGTGGCCGAGGTGCGCTCGACCGGCGCGGCGATCCGGCTGATCACCGATGGCGACGTGGCGGGCGTGATCCACTGCGCCGAAGCCGAACTGACCGGCATCGACATGTACATGGGCTCGGGCGGCGCGCCCGAGGGGGTGCTGGCCGCCTCGGCGCTGAAATGCATGGGCGGGCAGATGTGGGGCAAGCTGCTGTTCCGCAACGACGATGAAAGGGCGCGCGCCGCCAAGGCCGGCATCACCGACCTGGACCGCGTCTATTCGCGCGACGAAATGGTCACCGCCGACGTGATCTTTGCCGCGACCGGGGTGACGAACGGCTCGATCGTGGCCGGCGTCAAGCGCGAGCCGCATTACCTGCAGACCGAAACCATCCTGATGCGTTCGAAGACCGGCTCGGTGCGGCGGATGATCTATCGCAACCCGATCAGGTAAGCCTTGGCGGACGGGGTTGAACCGCGGGCGGTCATGGGGGATGAAGCCCGCATGACCGCCTTTCTTTCCGTAGAATCTTCGCTGACCGGCCGCCTCTGGCGCGGTCCCGATGCCATGCTGGAACGCGCCGCCGAGGCGCTGGCCCAAGACAGCCGCCTGCCGCTGCCCGTCAGCCGGGTTCTGGCCGCGCGCGGCGTGCCCGCGCATGAGGCGCCGCTTTACCTCGATCCCAAGCTGCGCGACCTGCTGCCCGACCCCTCGGACCTGCGCGACATGGACAAGGCCGCCGAGCGGCTGGTCGCCGCGATGCTGGCCGGCCAGCGCATCGCCATCTTTGCCGATTACGACGTGGATGGCGGCGCCTCGGCCGCGCTGCTGCTGGACTGGCTGCGCCGGCAGGGGCGCGACGCCACGCTCTATATTCCCGACCGCATCGACGAAGGTTACGGCCCGAACGCCCCGGCCATCGCGGCGCTGTCGCGAGATCACGACCTGATCGTTTGCGTCGATTGCGGCACGCTCAGCTTTGATGCCTTGGCGGCCTCGACCTGCGACGTGATCGTGCTGGACCACCACCAGGGCGGCGAAACCCTGCCGCCGGTACTGGCGGTGGTGAACCCGAATCGCGCCGACGAGGATGGCAGCCTGGGCCATCTCTGTGCCGCCGGCGTGGTGTTCCTGACGCTGGTGCGCTGCAACGGCCTGCTGCGGCGGGGCGGCCATGCGCAGCCCGACCTGATCCCGCTGCTCGACCTGGTGGCGCTGGCGACGGTGGCCGACGTGGCGCCGCTGGTGGGGGTGAACCGCGCCTTCGTGCGGCAGGGGCTGCTGATCATGGCCCGGCGCGAGCGCCCCGGCCTGGTGGCGCTGTCGGACGTGGCGCGGCTCGATTCGGCGCCGAATGCCTTTCACCTGGGCTTCCTTTTGGGGCCGCGCATCAATGCGGGCGGCCGTGTCGGCCGCGCCGACCTGGGGGCGCTGTGCCTGTCCTGCACCGACAGCCGGCAGGCCGAGCGGCTGGCGGCCGAGCTGGACGCGCTGAACCGCGACCGCCGCGCCATCGAAGCCGCCGTGCGCGACGAGGCGCTGGCCCAGGTCGAGGCCCGCGCCAGCGACGGCCTGGTCGCCTGGGCGGCGGGCGAGGGCTGGCATCCCGGCGTCGTCGGCATCGTCGCCGCGCGGCTGAAAGAGGCCACCGGCTTGCCCGCGGTGGTGATCGGGGTGGATGGCGGCATCGGCAAGGGCTCGGCCCGCTCGGTGCCCGGCGTGGACCTGGGCCGCGCCATCCAGCGCCTTTCGGCCGAGGGGCTGCTGCTGAAGGGCGGCGGGCATGCCATGGCGGCCGGGCTGACCGTCGAGGAGGCCAGGATCCCCGCGGCCATGGAGCGCCTGTCGCAACTGCTCTCGCGCGAGATGGCCGAGCGTCCCGGCGCGGGCGAGCTGCGTATCTCGGGGCTTCTGGATCCCGCGGGCGCCACGGTCGAGCTGATGCAGATGCTGGAGCGCGCCGGCCCCTTCGGCCAGGCCGCGCCGGCACCGCGCTTTGCCTTCGCCGAGCAGCTGATCGACAGCGCCGGGGCGATGGGCGACAGCCACCTGCGCCTGCGCTTCCGCAGCCCCGGCAGCCCGGTCCTGGAGGCGGTAGCCTGGGGCGCGATGAACGGCCCGCTGGGCCCCGCTCTGCTGGGCGCGAGGGGGCGTCGCTTCCACCTGGCGGGCAAGCTGGAGCTCACGCAATGGGGCGGGCGCGAGCGGGTGCGGCTGCGCCTGGATGACGCCGCGCCGGTGGGCTGAGCCCCCGCCGCCGGCCGGAAAAAAACTTTGGCATGATGTGATTTTTCCGCTTGCAGCCCCGCGGCAGAGAACCTAAATACCGCCCCACGCCGCAGGGCAAGACCCGGCGGATACAGAAAAAGTGGCCCGTTCGTCTATCGGTTAGGACGTCAGGTTTTCAACCTGAAAAGAGGGGTTCGACTCCCCTACGGGCTGCCACTTCCCCTTTCATCAGCATGGCTTTCCAACCCTGGGGCGGACAAGGCGCCGCGACCGCGATGAGCGTTCGGTCGTGCACAGGCCCTGCCAAAACTGCGATCCCAAATCCCAGGGCCCTGCTGCGCGTTCCCGCGACGGCAGGTCCATGCGGCCCCTCCAGCAGGTTGCCGACAAAGGATCTTGCGCCCGTTCGGTGAGGGAATTGGTCCCCAATCTGGCCCAACTCGGCCGGAAATTCGGGTATTCCGGGCCATTTGGAGGCGCGTTTCCCGGCTTCCAAAGCCAGGTCGCGATACTCGGGCGGTTTTTCAGCGGCCTGTCAAACCGCCAGGTTGCGGATCGTCCGCGCGGGCGGCCGCGGCGACCGTATCAGGCAATGGATGCCCAGGCCGAAGGTTTGCCACCGCTGCCGATCCGGCCTGGACGAACGCGCGATCCCGCATCTGTGCTGCGGAGCCGCGCATGATCCCGCTCGGCAAGCTGGCCGAGCGGCCACCGGCACTCCTGCCCGGAAAGGCCGGGCAGCGGTCGCGTTAGGGAACCGGGGGCAGCATGAGGCCCCCGAACAACCCCATCCCGGCGCTAGGCCTGAAGCGACCTCACCCCGACTTCGCCTTCGCCGCGCGACTTGATCGCCGCGACCGCGGCGATGCTGCCGGCGGCGGTCGTGTAATAGGGGATCTTGTCGTTCAGCGCGACCGCGCGGATCTCGCGCGAATCGGCGATGGCCTGAGCGCCCTCGGTGGTGTTCAGCACCATGGCGATCTCGCCGTTCTTCAGCCGGTCCACGATGTTCGGGCGGCCCTCATAGACCTTGTTCACCAATTCGGTCTCGACCCCCGCACCGCGCAGGAACTCGGCCGTGCCGCGGGTCGCGACCAGCTTGAAGCCCATGGCGGTCAGCTCGCGCGCCGCTTCGGCCAGTTCGGCGGTCTTGTCGGCATCGCGGACCGAGACGAAGACCAGCCCGGCCTCGGGCAGCTGCGTCCCCGCCCCCATCTGCGCCTTGAGGAAGGCGCGCGGGAAGCTGCGGTCCCAGCCCATGACCTCGCCGGTCGAACGCATTTCCGGGCCAAGCAGCGTATCGACGCCGGGGAAACGGGCAAAGGGCAGCACCGCCTCCTTGACCGAGAACCAGGGCGTGTTCGGATCGGCCAGCGTCAGCGGATCGGCAAAGGGCAGCGGATCGTCAGGGCCGACGCCCTCGGGATAGGCCGCGCGGGCGGGGAAGTTCGACATCGGCTCGCCCGCCATCAACCGCGCGGCGATGGACGCAATCGCGCTGTCGGTGGCCTTGGCGACGAAGGGCACGGTGCGCGAGGCGCGCGGATTCACTTCCAGCACATAGATCGCGCCGTCCTTCAGCGCGAATTGCACGTTCATCAGCCCGACGACGTTCAGCGCGCGGGCCATCGCCTCGGTCTGGACCTTCAGCTCGGCGATGGTCTCGGCATCCAGCGTATGCGGCGGCAGCGAGCAGGCCGAGTCGCCGGAATGCACGCCCGCTTCCTCGATATGCTCCATGATGCCGGCGACATGCACGGTCTTGCCGTCGGACAGCGCATCGACATCGACCTCGATGGCGCCCGAGAGATAGCTGTCCAGAAGCACCGGGCTGTCGCCGGAAACCTGCACTGCCTCGCGGATATAGCGGTTGAGCTGGTCCATGTCGCGCACGATCTCCATCGCGCGGCCGCCAAGCACATAGGACGGGCGGATGACCAGCGGGAAGCCGATGCGCTGCGCGATCTCGATGGCCTCGGCGTCGGAATGGGCGATGCCGTTGATCGGCTGCTTCAGCCCCAGGTCGTTGAGCAGCTTCTGGAAGCGCTCGCGGTCCTCGGCCAGGTCGATGGCGTCGGGCGTGGTGCCGAGGATCGGGATGCCCTCTTCCTCCAGCGCATTGGCCAGCTTCAGCGGCGTCTGGCCGCCGAACTGGACGATGACGCCGTGCAGCGTGCCGTTCTCCTGCTCGACCGCCAGGATTTCCAGCACATGCTCCAGCGTCAGCGGCTCGAAATACAGCCGGTCCGAGGTGTCGTAATCGGTCGAGACCGTCTCGGGGTTGCAGTTGACCATGATCGTCTCGTAGCCGGCCTTGGTCAGCGCGAAACAGGCGTGGCAGCAGCAATAGTCGAACTCGATGCCCTGGCCGATGCGGTTCGGGCCACCGCCCAGGATCACCACCTTCTTGCGGTCGCTGGGCCGGGCCTCGTTCTCGACCTCGCCCATCGCCGGGGCCTCGTAGGTCGAATACATATAGGGGGTCTGGGCCTCGAACTCGGCCGCGCAGGTGTCGATGCGCTTGAAGACCGGGTGCAGGTCATGGGCGCGGCGGGCCTGGCGCACCTCGGCCTCGGCCTTGCCGGAAAGCTTCGCCAGCCGGGCATCCGTAAAGCCCATCATCTTCAGCCGCCGCAGGCCCTCGGCATCCTCGGGCAGGCCCTCGGCACGGACCCCGGCCTCGGCATCGACGATCTCGCGCAGCCGGGCCAGGAACCAGGGGTCGAAACTGGTCGCGTGCTGGATCTCGTCGTCGCTCAGCCCGTGGCGCATGGCCTGGGCGATCAGGCGCAGCCGGTCGGGAGTCTGCTGGCTGATCGCCTTGACGATGGCCGCCTTGTCGGGCGCGCCGGGGATCTCGATCTCGTCGAGCCCGGTCAGCCCGTTCTCCATCGAGGTCAGCGCCTTTTGCAGCGATTCGTGGAAGCTGCGGCCGACGGCCATGACCTCGCCCACCGATTTCATCGCCGTGGTCAGCTCGGGCTTGGAGCCGGGAAACTTCTCGAAGGCGAAGCGCGGGATCTTGGTCACGACATAGTCGATCGAGGGCTCGAAGCTCGCCGGCGTGACCTTGGTGATGTCGTTGTCCAGCTCGTCCAGCGTATAGCCCACCGCCAGCTTGGCAGCGACCTTGGCGATGGGGAAGCCCGTCGCCTTCGAGGCCAGCGCCGAGGACCGCGACACGCGCGGGTTCATCTCGATCACCACCATGCGGCCGTCCTTGGGATTGATCGCCCATTGCACGTTCGAGCCGCCGGTCTCGACCCCGATCTCGCGCAACACGGCGATGGAACCGTTGCGCATGCGCTGGTATTCGCGGTCGGTCAGGGTCAGCGCCGGGGCGACGGTGATCGAATCGCCGGTATGCACGCCCATCGGATCGACGTTCTCGATGGAACAGACGATGATGGCATTGTCGGCGCGGTCGCGCACGACCTCCATCTCGTATTCCTTCCAGCCCAGCAGGCTCTCGTCCACCAGCACCTGCGCCACCGGCGAGGCCTCCAGCCCCGAGCGCACGATGCGCTCGTAATCGTCGCGGTTATAGGCGACGCCGCCGCCGGTGCCGCCCAGGGTGAAGGCGGGGCGGATGATGGCGGGCAGGCCGATCTCCTCCAGCGCCTCCATGGCCATCGAAACCCCGGCCGCGATGTCATAGCGGCCGTTCGGATGCTTGGGCGCGGCGACGATGGTGGCGCGCGGGTTCTCCAGGCCGATGCGGTCCATGGCCTCGCGGAACAGCTTGCGGTCCTCGGCCATCTCGATGGCGGCGCGCTGCGCGCCGATCAGCTCGACGCCGTAGCGGTTCAGCACGCCCATGTCGGCCAGCGCCAGTGCGGTGTTCAGCCCGGTCTGCCCGCCCATGGTCGGCAAGAGCGCGTCCGGCCGCTCCTTGGCGATGATCTTCTCGACCACCTCGGGGGTGATCGGCTCGATATAGGTCGCATCCGCCATCTCGGGATCGGTCATGATCGTGGCGGGGTTCGAGTTCACCAGGATGACCCGGTAGCCCTCTTCACGCAGCGCCTTGCAGGCCTGGGCGCCGGAATAGTCGAATTCGCAGGCTTGGCCGATGACGATGGGACCGGCACCGATGATCAGGATGGATTTGATATCGGTTCTTTTCGGCATGGCGGTCCCCAGGGCTTGCGGCTGATAAATCGTCCGGGGTTATAGCCATGGCGGGCGAAGTCGCAAGGGTCCGCGCCGCCCGCCCGGCCAAAAAACCGCGGCCATGGCAAGGGGCAGCGCCGATCCTGCGCCGCCCTGCCCTTCTTCGTTCCCCAAATACCCATGCGGCCGCGCAGCCGGCCCAAGGGTTCAGGCCTGGGACGCCTTGGCCTTCTTCAGCGTCTTGCCATGGCTCGCGATCCAGTCCATCGCCGCCAGCAGCACGCCCGAGACCACGAAGACCAGGTGAATCACCACCATCCAGCGGATCTGTTCAGGGGCATATTTGCCGACATCCATGAACACCTTCAGCAGGTGGATGCCCGAAATCGCCACGATCGAGGCCACCAGCTTCAGCTTCAGCGCCGAGAAATCCACCTCGCCCTGCCACTCCGGCCGGTCCTCGTGTTCGCTCAGGTCCATGCGGCTGACGAAATTCTCGTAGCCGGAAAAGATCACGATCAGCAGAAGGTTCGCCGCCAGGCTCAGGTCGATCAGCGCCAGCACCCCCAGCACCGCATCGTTGACCGTCATCACCGGCAGGATGCCGATCAGATGCCAAAGCTCCAGCGCAAAGACCCAAAGCAGGATGAGCAGCGACAGCGCCAGACCGACATAGATCGGCGCCATCATCCAGCGGCTGGCGAAAAGGCTGCGTTCGAGAAGGCGTTCCATGAATGCTCCTGAATGGATGGTCGGCCTGCGCTATACAGCCAGGACCGCACCGGCCAAAAGGGGGCACGGGCGCGCACCCCGGCCCCGAGCCCGCCGTTTCACCGTTTCTGAATATCCTCCGCACTCGGCGGGGCCGGCGCTCAATCCGCCAGCTGGTCTTCGGCCTTCTGCGCCAAGGCCTCGGCCCGCGCGGCAAGTTCGGCCATGGCCTCGCCCAGGCTCTCGGGCACCACCGGCACCTCGACGCGCTGCGGATTGGCCTTCAGCCGCGCCAGTTCGCGCTCCAGCGAGGCCAGGCGATCCTCAAGCGCCGAGGTCCGATCGGCCAGCATCAGCCCCGACAGCAGCAGAAGCCGCGGCTCGGGCATCCGGCCTGCCTGCTCCAGAATCACCCGCGCCTCGGCATCCAGCAGGCCGGCGGCGCGCTTGAGCAGCCGCTCCTCGCCCTCCTGGCAGGCCAGGGTATAGGACTTGTGCCCGATCGAGAAATCCACTTCCGCCATGGTTCAGCCCCTTTCTCCGTCCAGCCCCGCATCGGCATGCTCGGCCATTCCGGCCGGGCCCGGCGCCGGCGCATCCCCCGAAACGCCCGCGTCGGAGGCGGGGGCTTCGATCATGCGGTCCAGCGCATCGACGATCTCGCCCATCTGCGCGACCTCGGCGGCGCGGGCGGCGCGCAGCGATTCGATCTCGGCCTCCAGCGCGCGGCGGGCCTCGTCCGGTGCCCCGTCCCCCTGCCGCGCCGCGATCAGCGCGCGGTTTGCCTCGGCCAGCGCCTCGTTGGCGGCCGAGAGCCGCGCGGCCTCCTCGCCCGCCTCGACCAGGCGCCGATGCGCCTCGGCCAGCCTCTGCTCACAGGTGGAAAGCGTGTCGGACTGGCGCGCGTGCAGGGCGGCAAGCTCTTGCGAAAGGCGGCGGTTTTCGGCCTGGAGCTCGTGCAGCTGCAAGGCGGCATCCGCATCCGCCGGAACGGGCTGCGGGGCTTGCCGGGCCGCGGCGCGGTCCAGGAACTGGTCGATCCGGTCCAGCGCCGCGATCAGCCGCTTTTCGCTGAGGTTCAGGTCATCTCTCATCGGCCAGGATCCTTTCGGGTCGCTTGTCCTCGGGGGCTCGCCTTCCACTTTTCGCATTGCCCCGGCCATATGACAAGAACGGGCGGGAGGCGGCGGGGTTTCCCGCCGGGGCCTGCGGCGCCGCATCGGCTTTTCAGCCGCCGGAACGGACCCTATAAGGCGGCAAGCCTGCATGAGGAGAGGACGCGATGCGCCGCGCAAAGATCACCCGCGAGACGGCCGAGACGCAGATCGAGGTCGAACTGGACCTCGACGGCAGCGGCCGCTACGACAACCGGACCGGCGTCGGGTTCTTCGACCACATGCTGGACCAGCTGGCCCGGCATTCGCTGATCGACCTGGCCGTGCGCGCCCAGGGCGACCTGCATGTCGACGACCACCACACGGTCGAGGATACCGGCATCGCCATCGGCCAGGCGCTGACCCAGGCTCTTGGCGACAAGCGGGGCATCCGGCGCTACGGCGCCTTCCACCTGGCCATGGACGATGCGCTGGTGCGCGCGGCGCTGGACCTGTCTGCGCGGCCCTATCTGGTGTGGAACGTGGATTTCCCGGCGCAGAAGATCGGCAGCTTCGACACCGAGCTGGTGCGCGAGTTCTTCCAGGCGCTTTCGACCCATGGCGGCATCACCCTGCATGTGGACCGGCTGCACGGGCTCAACGCCCATCACATCGCCGAGGCCAGCTTCAAGGCCGTGGCCCGCGCCCTGCGCGAGGCGGTCGAGCCCGACCCGCGCATGGCCGGCGTGCTGCCCTCGACCAAGGGGGCGCTGTGATGCGGGTGGCGCTGGTCGATTACGACAGCGGCAACCTGCATTCGGCCGAGAAGGCCTTTGCGCTGATGGGACACGAGGCGGGGGCCGAGGTGATGGTGACCTCCGACCCCGAGACGGTGGCCCGCGCCGAGCGCATCGTGCTGCCGGGCGACGGCGCCTTTCCGGCCTGCCGGGCGGCGCTGGACGCCGTGCCCGGCATGGTCGAGGCGCTGCACGAGGCGGTGATCGCCCGCGCCGTGCCCTTCATGGGCATCTGTGTCGGCATGCAGATGCTGGCCGAGGTCGGGCATGAGTATCGCGACACGGCCGGCCTAGGCTGGATCGGCGGCGAGATCGACGCCATCGACGCCCCCGGACTGAAGGTGCCGCATATGGGCTGGAACGACCTCAGGGTGCTGCGCCCGCACCCGCTGCTGGACGGCATCGCCACCGGCGATCACGCCTATTTCGTGCATGGCTGGCAGTTCCGCGTCGCCGATCCCGCGCATCTGCTGGCCACCGCCGATTACGGCGGGCCGGTGACGGCGGTGGTCGGGCGGGACAATATCGTCGGCACCCAGTTCCATCCCGAAAAATCGCAAGCCGTGGGGCTGCGCATCATCGGCAATTTCCTGCGCTGGCGCCCCTGAGCCGCCTTGGCGCCGGGGGCTGTCTGCCCCCGGACCCCCGAGGATATTTGGACAAGAAAGAAGCCGGGACCGCTATTTGACCTTGATCCAGCGTTGCGTCTTGCAGAACACCGCCACGCAGCCCGAGACGTTCAGCGTCTTGCCGTCGAGCTGCATCTTCGACTTGTAGGTCTTGTCGGCGCCGGGATCCCAGATCGTGCCGCCCGAGAACTTGCCGCCGCCCTCGTCGGTCATGCCGGCGACGATGTTCTTGCCCTCATGGGGCGACTTGATCTGCTTGCCCGCCTTGTCGAAGCTTCTGACCAGCCGGCCACAATACTTGCCGCCGCAGTCGTAGAACTCGACCATGCCGACATTGCCGTCGTCATTGGCCTGGGTCTGGAAGATGCCGCCGATGCCCTGGGCCTGCGCGGTGGTGCCCGCAAGCGCGAGCAGCGTGGCAAGAGCCAATGTCCTCATGGTGATTCCCCCCCCCCTCCCCAGGGTTATGGTCCGGGCCGCAGGATGGGCGCGCCCCGGGCCGTCGATCAAGCCTGACGTGAGGTCGCAGCGGCCGGCGCGGGGCCTTTCGGATCGGCGCGGCCTGTGGCAAAGGGGCGCCACGCTATCAGGAGAGATGCGATGATCCTTTATCCCGCGATCGACCTCAAGGACGGCAATTGCGTGCGCCTGCTGCGCGGCGACATGGAGGCGGCGACCGTCTTCGGTACCGACCCCGCCGCGCAGGCCCGCGCATTCCAGGATGCCGGGGCGGAATGGCTGCATCTGGTCGACCTGAACGGCGCATTTGCCGGCAAGCCGGTGAATGCCGCCGCGGTCGAGGCGATCCTGGCCGCCGTCGCGGTGCCGGCCCAGCTGGGCGGCGGCATCCGCGACATGGCGACCATCGAGGCCTGGCTGAAGCGCGGCCTGGCGCGGGTGATCCTGGGCACCGTGGCGGTCGAGCAGCCCGGCCTGGTGCGCGAGGCGGCAATGGCCTTTCCCGGCCAGATCGCGGTCGGCATCGACGCGCGCGGCGGCCGGGTGGCAACGCGCGGCTGGGCCGAGGAGACCGACGTGATGGCCGTCGACCTGGCGCATCGCTTCGAGGACGCCGGCGTCGCCGCGATCATCTATACCGATATCGACCGCGACGGCGCCATGGCCGGCCCCAACATCGCCGCGACCGAGGCCTTGGCGCGGGCGGTCAACATTCCGGTCATCGCCTCGGGCGGGGTGTCCTCGATGCAGGATCTGATGGCGCTGCGCGCCACCGGGGTCATCGCCGGGGCGATCTCGGGCCGGGCGCTTTACGACGGCGCCATCGACCTTCACGCGGCGCTGAAGGCGCTGGCCTGAGCGCGGCGGGCGAGGTAACAAGGCATATGCTGAAGACCCGTGTGATCCCCTGCCTGGATGTCGCCGATGGCCGCGTGGTCAAGGGCGTGAATTTCGTCGATCTGATCGATGCCGGCGACCCGGTCGAGGCGGCGCGCGCCTATGACGCCGCCGGCGCGGACGAGATCTGTTTCCTCGACATCCATGCCACGCATGAGAATCGCGGCACCATGTACGACCTGGTGACGCGCACCGCCGAGGCCTGCTTCGTGCCGCTGACCGTCGGCGGCGGCGTGCGCAGCCACCAGGACGTGCGGGCGCTGCTGCTGGCGGGTGCCGACAAGGTCAGCTTCAACTCGGCCGCCGTCGCCGACCCCGACGTGATCGCCGAGGCTGCCGACCGTTTCGGCAGCCAGTGCATCGTCTGCGCCATCGACGCCAAGACCGTGGCGCCCGGCAAGTGGGAGATCTTCACCCATGGCGGCCGCAAGCCGACCGGCATCGACGCGGTGGAATTCGCCCGCACCGTCGCCGCCAAAGGCGCGGGCGAGATCCTGCTGACCAGCATGGACCGCGACGGCACCAAGTCGGGCTTCAACATCCCGCTGACCCGCGCCGTCGCCGATGCGGTAAACGTGCCGGTCATCGCCTCGGGCGGGGTCGGGATGCTGGAGCACCTGGCCGAGGGCGTGCTGGAAGGCCATGCCTCGGCGGTGCTGGCGGCCTCGATCTTTCATTTCGGCACCTTCACCGTGCGCGAGGCCAAGGAACACCTGGCCGCCGCCGGCATCCCGGTGCGGCTGACATGAGCGGCCCCGCGCAGACCGGCCTGCACCGCCTGGCCGAGACCATCGCGGCGCGCAGGGGCACCGATCCCGAGACCAGCTGGACCGCCAGGCTGCTGGCCAAGGGCCCCGAAAAATGCGCCGAGAAATTCGGCGAGGAGGCCGTCGAGGCGATCATCGAGGCGGTCAAGGGCGACCGCGAGCGGCTGATCTCCGAGGCTGCCGATACGCTTTACCACCTGCTGGTCATGCTGGCAGCGCGCGACGTGACGCTTGCGGACGTGGAAAATGAACTCGACCGGCGCGAGGGGCGTTCGGGGATCGAGGAAAAAGCGTCTCGAAAGTGACAATATGCTGGACATGCTGGTGGGCGAGTTCTCGCGCCCCATGAGCCTGCCCGCCGGCGTGGTCGCCCTGCGGCTGACCATGGCGGTTCTGCTGGGCGGGGTGATCGGCTGGGAGCGCGAGGTGAAATCCCGCGCCGCCGGGCTGCGCACCCATATGCTGATCGCCTTGGCTGCGGCCTGCTTCACGCTGGTCGCGCTGGAGCTGGTCGATTTCAGCCCGGCAAGCGAGGGCCAGCAGCGCACCGACCCCTTGCGGCTGATCGAGGCGGTGACGGCGGGCGTGGCCTTCCTGGCCGCGGGCTCGATCGTCATCAACAAGGGCAATGTGCGCGGCATCACCACCGGCGCCTCGATGTGGCTTTGCGGCGCCGTCGGGCTGTGCTGCGGCACCGGCGACTTGCGCCTGGCGCTGATGGCCACCGCCATGGCGCTGGTGGTGCTGTATCTGGTCCGGATCGTGATCAGCCCCGCCGCCCGCAAAGCGGCGGAGGCGGACGAGAATTAAGGGGCCACCGGCACCACCTTGACCGCACCGCCCTGGGCGGAAAGCGCGATCTCGCCCGCCGCCAGCCGCAGCGCGTCGCGGCCGAAGACCTCGGCCCGCCAGCCATGCAGCGCCGGCAGGTCGCGTGCGCCCGAGGCAATGGCGTCCAGGTCCGAGGCCGAGGCGATCAGCCGTGGCGCCACCCCGGCCGCATCGGCCTTGGCCTTCAGCAGCACCCGCAGCAGATCCGCCAACGCGGCATTGCCCGGACGGCCCGGCTCCTCGGGGGCGGGCTTGGGCAGGTCGCGCGCCTCGACCCCGGCCTTGACCGCGGCCAGGATGCCGCTTGCGATCTCGCCCCGGCGGGCGTCGCGCAGAAGCAGCCGCGACTTGGCCAGATCGGCCTCGGAGAGCGGCTTGGTCGAGGCCAGCTCGATCAGCGCATCGTCCTTGAACACGCGGGCGCGGGGGATGTCGCGTTCCTGGGCAAAGCTTTCGCGGAAGCGCGCGAGTTCGCGCACCACGGCCAGGAAGCGCGGCGAGCCCGAGCGGGTAAGCACCCGCTCCCAGGCCTCCTCGGGGCGGGTGATATAGGTTTCGGGGTCCAGCAGCACCGCGACCTCCTCGGCCAGCCAGGGCGCGCGCCCGGTCTTGTCGAGCTGGGCCGAGAGGAACTCGTAGATCGCGCGCAGATGCGTCACGTCGGCCAGCGCATAGGCGGCCTGGGCATCCGAAAGCGGCCGGTGCGACCAGTCGGTGAAACGCGAGGACTTGTCCAAGGGCTGGCGGGCGATCTTCTTGACCAGCGTCTCGTAGCCGACCTGCTCGCCGAAGCCGCAGACCATGGCGGCGATCTGGGTGTCGAACAGCGGGTCAGGCATCACGCCCGCGTCGTGGAAGAAGATCTCCAGATCCTGCCGCGCGGCGTGGAAGACCTTGACCGTCGCCTTGTGGCGGAAAAGGTCGTAGAGCGGTTCGAGCGACAGCCCCTCGACCAGCGGGTCGATCAGCACGGCAGAGCCGCCCGGCGCCTTCGCGGCCGAGGCCGGCGGCAACGCCGCCTGGATCAGGCATAGCCGGGAATAATAGGTCCGCTCGCGCAGGAACTCGGTGTCGAGCGTGACATAGGGCTGGGCCTTGGCCAGGGCGCAGAACTCGGCCAGTTCGGCCGTGGTGGTCAGGGTGCGGATCTCGGGCTTTTGATCGTTCGTGGCTTTTGCGGGCATAGGGTTCCTTCGGGGGGCGGTCCTTCCGCCGGCGATTCCCTTGGGGATTATCGAAGGTTCGCCGAAATTCAAGGCACGACCCGGCGTTTCAGAGCGGTTCGATGTCGCCCTGTGCCCGCATTGCCTCGAATCGGGCAACGAAACCGGCCAGGGTGCCGCTCGCGATGGCGTCACGCAGCCCGGCCATCAGTTCCTGGAAGTAATGCAGGTTGTGCCAGGTCAGCAGCATGCCCGAGATCATTTCGCCGGCGCGGAAGACGTGGTGCAGATAGGCGCGGCTGTAGCCGGCGCAGGCCGGGCAGGTGCAATGCTCGTCCAGCGGACGCGGATCGTCGGCATGGCGCGCGTTCTTGATGTTGACCTGCCCGCGCCGGGTCCAGGCCTGCCCCGTGCGACCCGAGCGCGAGGGCAGCACGCAATCCATCATGTCCACGCCGCGCAGGACCGCGCCGACGATGTCGTCGGGCTTGCCCACGCCCATCAGGTAGCGCGGCCTGTCCTCGGGCAGGAAGCCGGGCGCATAGTCCAGCACGCCGAACATCGCCTCCTGCCCCTCGCCCACGGCCAGCCCGCCGATGGCATAGCCGTCGAAGCCGATCGCCTTCAGCGCCTCGGCCGATTCCTCGCGCAGCTCGCGGGTGACGCCGCCCTGCATGATGCCGAACAGCGCGTGGCCGGGCCGGTCGCCGAAGGCGTCGCGGCTGCGCTGCGCCCAGCGCATCGACATGCGCATGGATTTCGCCACCACCTCCTCGGAGGCGGGCAGCGCCGGGCATTCGTCGAAGGCCATGACGATGTCCGAGCCCAGCAGGCGCTGGATCTCCATGCTGGTCTCGGGCGAGAGGTGGTGCTTGGAGCCGTCGACATGGCTGGAGAAGGTCACGCCTTCCTCGGTCAGCTTGCGCAGGCTGGACAGCGACATGACCTGGAAACCGCCCGAATCGGTCAGGATCGGCCGCGGCCAGTTCATGAACCTGTGCAGCCCGCCCAGCCGGGCGATGCGCTCGGCACCCGGCCGCAGCATCAGGTGATAGGTATTGCCCAAGAGGATGTCGGCACCGGTGGCGCGCACCGATTCGGGCAGCATGGCCTTGACCGTGGCGGCGGTGCCCACCGGCATGAAGGCGGGGGTGCGGATCTCGCCCCGCGGCGTCTGGATCACGCCGCTGCGGGCGCGGCCGTCGGTGGCTTGGACGGTGAAATGGAATCTGTCGCTCATGCCTGCGCAGATAGGGGGTTTCGCCGGCGGATGCAAAGCCGCCCTTACGCCCCGGCCGCACGCAACAGTTTCGCCCGTTCCGGGGGAATGGCCCCGATCTCCAGCCCGGTGAAGACATGCAAGGTATCCATCTGCCGGTCCACCACCGCATGATCGCTGACCCAGCCCCCCATGGCGAGGTATGAGCGCAAAAGCGGCGGCATCGCCGCCATCGCCCGGCGCGGATCCGCCTGGCGCAGCCGCAGCGCGCGGGCAAAGCGAAAGACCTGCGGTGCCTTGACCCGCGGCAGCCAGCATTTCGGCGCCAGGTGCCGCTCGCGCAGCATGGCGAAGGCATCCTCGTAGCCGTGGATGTCGGTGCCGGCAAAGCTGGAGCAGCCGAACAGCATCTCGATGCGCGCGTCGTCGACATGCCGGGCCAGCGCGCCCCAGGCCAGGCGCAGGATGTCGGGGTCGCGCCATTGCGGGTGGATGCAGAAGCGGCCGATCTCGACCATCGGGCCGCGGAAATCGCGCAGCCGCGACAGGTTATAGTAGCGCGCCGAATAGCTGTCGCCGATCTCGGCCCCGCCGGACAGGGTGAGCATGCGGAAGCAGGCGACCAGCCCGCCGCCGGCCTTGTCGCGAATCAGCACATGGCTGCAACGGTCGTCGTAATCGTCGGCATCCAGCAGCGATGCGCCCCCGCCATCGCCGCGCCGGCCCAGAAAGCAAAGCCAGCGCAGGCGCTGCGCCTCGCGGATCTCGGCTGCGCCTTCGGCAAAGCCGACCTGGTAGCGGCCCTTGTTGAGTAACATCATGGCGTTCCCGCCCGGCCCGTGAACCGGCCCCGCTCCGACTTGTTAACAACCGTTCTGCGCCTATCTTGTAACAGCAGCATGGCAGGATTGAAGGGCCAAGATGTCGGAACGGATCATCAAGAGCGACGCGGAGTGGCAGGCAGAGCTGGACCCCGAAACCTATCGCGTGACCCGGCAGGCAGGGACCGAGCGGCCGTTCTCGCATCCGGGCTTTCCGCAGGGACCGGGGCATTACGAATGCACCTGCTGCGGCGCGCGGCTGTTCGAGGGCGACGCCAAGTTCGAAAGCCATTGCGGCTGGCCCAGCTTTTCCCGCCCCAGCCCGGCGGGCCAGATCGACGAGCATCGCGACACCAGCCACGGCATGATCCGCACCGAGGTGCGCTGCCACCGCTGCGACGCGCATCTGGGCCATGTCTTTCCCGACGGTCCGCCGCCGACGGGGTTGCGCTATTGCATCAACGGCGTGGCGCTGCGCTTCGTGCCGGAACCCGGCTGAAACGGAAAAGGGCGCCGGTGGGCGCCCGGTTCCTGTCAATCGCCCAGGAAATCCCCGGCCTGCACGCGGCCGACATTGCCCAGAAGCTGGCGGATCAGGCCCAGGCTGGTCACACCGGTATCGGTCACGCGGCGCGACAGCACCACCACCTGTCCCCGCTCCAGCCCGAAGCGCTCGATATTGCTGACCACGCCGCTGTCGGAAAAGCTGATGGCGACCACCTGGCGGTCAACCTCGCGCGGCTCGCGCGGGCCATAGAACTGCCAGCGCGACCCCACGTAATACCAGGCCGAGCCGGTCAGAAGCCCCTGCGCCGAGGGCCGGCCGATCAGCCCCTCGAGATCGGATTGCGAGGTCTGGCCGACGACCACTTGGGCCAATTGCTCCTGGGGCGGGATATAGCCGTGGTTGCGATAGGTGGCCTGGCAGGCGGAAAGGCCCAGAGATGCGGTCAGTGCAAAAGCCATAAGCTGCCGCCGGGAAATCTTCATCTTCTCTCTGCCCTCTTACGCGCCTGTTGACGCCGCGCGACCGGCTTAGCAAACTCATGCCCCACGCTCAAGAATATCCAGACCAAGGGCGGTTTTGCCCGCGAAAGGCCACCGATGACCGATTCCAAAGCCCCGCAGACCCGGTTCCGGGTGGCCCATCTGAACCCGCGCCAGCCGACCGATTTCGCGCTGGCCCCCGCCGCGCCCGCCCGCCGGGCGCTGGCGGCGGAACTGGGGCTGATCGCCCTGCCCCGGCTGGGTTTTTCCGGCCGCATCCGCGCCGTGGCCAGCGACGCCTGGGAGGTGACGGGGACGCTTTCGGCCCGCGTCGTGCAGCCCTGCGTGGTGACGCTGGCCCCGGTCGAGACCGAATTGCGCGAAACCCTGCACCGCGTCTTCTCGCCCCATGCCGGCACCCCCGAAGGCGACGAGGTCGAGATGCCCGACGAGGATCTGGAGCCCCTGGGCCAGTTCATCGACATCGAGGCGATCATGACCGAGGCGCTGGCCCTGGCGCTGCCGCTTTACCCGCGCGCCGAGGGGGCGGCGCTCGACGCCCCCGAAACCGCGCCCGAGGAGGGGGTCCGCAAGCCCTTCGCCGGGCTTGCCGACCTGCTGAAAACCCCGAGGAAGCCCTGAACTAGGCGGAACGCTGGGCGATCTGCCAATCCGGCGCCATTTCCGGGCCCAGGTTCAGCGGCGCCAGCATGCCCTGGCCCAGGATATGATCGGCGGCCTTCTCGCCGGTCATGATCGAGGGCGCGTTCAGGTTGCCGTTGGTGATGCGCGGAAAGACCGAGCTGTCGGCGACGCGCAGCCCCTCGACCCCGATCACCCGCAGTTCCGGGTCCACCACCGCCAAGGGGTCGTCCACCGCGCCCATCCGCGCCGTACCGCAGGGGTGAAAGGCCGATTCGGCATGGTCGCGGACGAAGGCGTCGATCTGATCGTCGCTTACGACGCCCTCGCCGGGCTGGATCTCGTGGCCCTTGTAGGCGGCAAAGGCGGGCTGGGCGAAGATCTCGCGCGTCAGCCGCACGCAGGCGCGGAACTCGGCCCAGTCATCCGGGTGCGACATGTAGTTGAAGCGGATCTCGGGCGCCTGCTTGGGATCGGCGGATTGCAGCCGCACCGTGCCGCGCGATTTCGAGCGCATCGGCCCGACATGGACCTGGAAGCCATGCCCCTCGGCCGCCGCCCGGCCGTCATAGCGCACGGCCAAGGGCAGGAAGTGATACTGGATATCGGGATATTCCACGCCCGCGGCCGAGCGGATGAAGCCGCAACTCTCGAACTGGTTCGAGGCGCCCAGGCCCGTCCCGGTCGCCAGCCATTGCGCCCCGATCGAGCCCTTTCCCCACAGGTTCCAGTGCTTGTAAAGCGTGACCGGCTGGGTCGCGGTATATTGCATGTAGATCTCCAGGTGGTCCTGGAGATTGGCGCCCACGCCAGGCCGGTCCGCCCGGACCTCGATGCCATGTTCGCGCAGATGGTCCGCCGGGCCGATCCCCGAGAGCATCAGCAGCTTCGGCGTGTTGATCGAGCTTGCCGAAAGAATCACCTCATGTTTCGCTCGGAACACATTGACGCCACGGGTATTTCGAACCTCGACGCCGACCGCGCGGCCATCCTCGAAGACCACGCGCCGCGCCAGTCCGCGGCGCAGCCGCAGCCGGCCGGTCGCCTGGGCCGGGCGCAGATAGGCATTGGCGGCCGACCAGCGCCGGCCTTCCCAGATCGTCGCCTCCATGGCGCCGAAACCCTCCTGCCGGGCGCCGTTGTAATCCTCGGTGGTCGGATAGCCGGCCTCGCGCCCGGCCCGGATAAAGGCGTTGAACAGCGGGTTCTTGCGCGAGCCGCGGGTCACATGCAGCGGCCCCTCGGTGCCGCGATAGTCGCTGACCGCGCCATGCGAGGTCTCCATGCGCTTGAAATAGGGCAGCACGTCGGCATAGGCCCAGCCGTCGGCGCCGCTTTCCGCCCAGAAGTCGAAATCCCGGGCATGGCCGCGCACGAAGACCATGCCGTTGATCGAGGACGAGCCGCCGACCACCTTGCCGCGCGGCGTCACCAGCCGCCGACCGCCCAGATGCGGCTCGGGCTCGGACGAAAACCCCCAGTCATAGCGGCGCATGTTCATCGGATAGGACAGCGCCGCCGGCATCTGGATGAAGGGTCCGACATCGCTGCCGCCATATTCGACGATGTCCACCCGCTTGCCGGCCATCACCAGCCGGTAAGCCAGCGCGCAACCGGCCGAGCCGGCGCCCACGATCACATAATCCGGGATCACGCCTGCCCCCCCTGCGCCGCCGCCGCGGCTCTTTCCGTTTTCCCAATACCCATGCCCACCGCGCCGCGGGCGCCACGCCGATCAATAGGGTGCATCGACCCCTCCCATGCCGACATAGACCGATTTCAGCTGCGAATAATGCTCGATGGCCGCGGCCGAGTTCTCGCGCCCGATCCCCGACAGCTTGACGCCGCCGAAGGGCGCCTCGACCGGGGTCAGGTTATAGGCATTGATCCAGGTGGTGCCGGCCTGCAGGGCGGCCGCGACCCGGTGGCCGCGCGCCAGGTCGCGGGTGAACACCCCCGCCGCCAGCCCGTAGGGCGAGGCATTGGCGCGCTCGACCGCCTCCTTTTCGGTCGCGAAGCCCAGCACCGACATGACCGGGCCGAAGATCTCCTCGCGCACGATCCACATGTCATCCGAGGCATCGGCAAAGACCGTGGGCGGGACAAAGGCGCCCTCGCCCGGCCCGCCGCAGACCAGCCGCGCGCCCTCGGCGCAGCCGCGGGCGATGGCCTCGCGGATCTTCGCCGCCTGGCCCGGGCTGACGATGGGACCGTGCAGGGTCGCCTCGTCCAGCGGATCGCCGATCCTGATCCGGGCCACCCGCTCGGCCAGCCGGTCGAGGAAGGCGGGCAGGATGCCCTGCTGCACGAAGACACGGGTGCCGTTCGAGCAGATCTGCCCCGAGGAATAGAAATTCGCCAGCATCGCCGCGCCGACCGCATCGTCCAGCGAGGCATCGTCGAAGACGATCAGCGGCGATTTGCCGCCCAGTTCCATGGTGACATGCCGCATGCCCTCGGCCGCCGCGGCATAGACCCTTTGCCCGGTCGCGACCGAGCCGGTCAGCGAGACCTTGGCGACCCGCGGATCCGTCACCAGCGCCGCGCCGACCTCGGCCCGCCCCTGCACCACGTTGAAGATGCCCGGCGGCAGCCCGGCCTCGGCCAGGATCTCGGCCAGCTTCAGCGCGCCCAGCGGGGTTTCCTCGCTGGGCTTGAAGACCATGGCATTGCCCATGGCCAAGGCCGGCGCCGCCTTCCAGCAGGCGATCTGGCTGGGATAGTTCCAGGCACCGATGCCGGCGCAGACCCCCAGTGCCTCGCGGATGGTATAGACGAAATCGCCGCCCAGCGGGATCGCCTGCCCGGTGACGGTCGGCGCCAGCCCGCCGAAATATTCCAATGCATCAGCGCCCGAGGGCCAGTCGGCCACCCGCGTCTCCTGGATCGGCTTGCCGGTATCCAGAGTTTCGAGCCGCGCCAGTTCCTCGGCCCGCTCGCGGATGATCTGCGCCGCCCGGACCAGCACCCGGCCGCGCTCGACCGGTCGAGCCGCCGCCCAGGCGGGTTGCGCGGCGGCGGCGGCGGCGGTGGCGCGCGTCACCTGGTCGCGGGCCGCCGCGCGCAGATGCGCGATGACCTCGCCGGTATAGGGGTAATGCACCGGCAAGGACTCGCCCTCGCCCTCGACGAAGGCGCCGTCGATGTAAAGGCTCGCCTGCGGTTGCGCGTCATGGCTCATGGCAGCACCTTCTCCAGATAATCCAGCGTGGTTCGTTCGGCGGCGGCGGCATCGGCCTCGTTGGACAGCGCCGCGCGCAGGTAAAGCCCGTCGATCAGCGCCCCCAGCGTGCGGGCGATGCGCTCGGCCCCCGCCCCGGCCAGCGGCCGCAGGGCCGTCAGCAGGTTCGAGGCGAGCCGGCGGTGATAGACCCGCAGCAGCCGCGCCGCCTCGGGCTCGACCAGCGCCAGCGCATAGAAGTTCAGCCAGGCGGCGATGGTATCATGTTCGAAATTCGCACCGTCGAAACTGGCGGCGATGATGGCGCTGAGCCGCTCCTGCGGCGTTTCCGCGCCCCGCAGCGCGGCGCGGGTCGAGGCACCGTATTGTGCCAGGATATGCCGCATCGCCGCCAGGAAGATCCGCTCCTTCGAGCCGAAATAGTGATGCGCGAGCGCCGAGGACATGCCCGCCTCGCGCGCGATCTGCGCCACGGTCACGTCCAGCGAGCCCGCCCGGCCCACTGTGGCAATCGCGGCGTTGATCAGCGCCGCTTTTCGGATAGGTTCAGCGCCAAGCTTGGGCATGACAGGACACCATGGTGCAATTCCGTTGGAAAATTTCGTGCAAGAGACCCGTATCTGGCAGATCATTGATTGACTCGTCAATCAATGAAAGCCTTAATCAACGCACCCGTCAACGAACCAGGGAGATAAAGATGACATTTCGCCGCACCGCTGCAGCTCTTGCCGCCGGGCTGGTCGCCTCGCTCGCCACGGCCGGCATCGCTGCGGCACAAGAGCCGATGGAGTGCCGCAAGGTCGTCTTTTCGGATGTGGGCTGGTCCGACATCAGCGCCACCACCGCGCTGGCCTCGACCGTGCTGGGGGCGCTGGGATACCAGACCGAAACCAAGATCCTGTCGGTGCCGGTGACCTATACCGCGCTTTCCACCGACGACGTGGACGTGTTCCTGGGCAACTGGATGCCGACGATGGAGGCCGACATCGCCCCCTATCGCGAGGCGGGCACCGTGGACATCCTGCGCACCAACCTGACCGGGGCGAAATACACGCTGGCGACGAACAAGGCCGGCGCCGAGCTGGGCATCGACGATTTCGGCAAGATCGCCGGGCACAAGGATGCGCTGGAGGGCAAGATCTACGGCATCGAGCCGGGCAATGACGGCAACCGCCTGCTCCTGGAGATGGTGGCCGAGAACAAGTTCGACCTCGGCACCTTCGAGGTCGTGGAAAGCAGCGAACAGGGCATGCTTGCGCAGGTCGCGCGCGCCGACGCCGCCGGCAAGCCGGTGGTCTTCCTGGGCTGGGAGCCGCATCCGATGAACAGCCAGTTCCAAATGACCTACCTGGCCGGCGGCGACGAGGTCTTTGGCCCCGATTTCGGCGGCGCGCGCGTCGATACCAATACCCGCGCCGGCTATGCCGAGGCCTGCCCGAATGTCGGCAAGTTCCTGCAAAACCTGGAATTCAGCCTGCCCATGGAGAACGAGGTCATGGGCCTGATCCTGAACGACGGCATGCAGCCGGCCGATGCGGCGCTGAAATGGCTCCGCGCCAACCCGGAAGCGGCCCAACCCTGGATCGCGGGCGTCACCGCCGCCGATGGCGGCGATGCGCAGGCTGCGCTGGACAAGGTGCTGTCCGAATAGGGGCCGAACAAGCGCCGGGCGGGCGGGGACGCCCCTGCCCGCACCGCCTAGCTCATGGGACGGTTTTCTCTACCCTGGCCGGGACGGCATGTCCGGGCCGTGCCGCGCTCCGACCCTTCGGCGCAAGGCCGCCCTACAGACCCGACGATCCCGCACGGCAGAAAGAAAGGGACGCATGGACCAACTGACCGCATTCCTGACGGGGACCAAGATCCCGGTGGGCCGGACCGCCAAGGCGATCTTCGACTGGCTCAACGCCCATGCCGCCGTGGTCTTCAACGCCATCTCGCGGCTGTTGGAGGGGCTGATCGGCGGCATCCTGAAGCTGCTGGAATTCCCGCATCCGCTGGTCTTCACCCTGCTGGCCGTGGCCCTGACCTGGGCCTTGCAGCGCAGCTGGAAGACCTGCCTGCTGGTCGCGATGGGTTTCCTGTTCATCCTCAACCAGGGCTATTGGAAAGAGACCATGCAGTCCCTGACCCTGGTGCTTGCCGCCTGCGTCGTCTGCATGGCGATCGGCGTGCCCATGGGCATCGCCGCCGCGCACCGGCCGCGGCTTTACGCCTGGATGCGGCCGGTGCTGGACCTGATGCAGACGCTGCCGACCTTCGTCTACCTGATCCCGGCCATCGTCTTTTTCGGCATCGGCATGGTGCCCGGCCTGATCGCCACGGTGATCTTCGTGCTGCCGGCGCCGATCCGGCTGACGCATCTGGGCATCTCCTCGACGCCCCGGGCGCTGGTCGAGGCCGCCACCGCCTTCGGCGCCACCCCGCGCCAACTGCTGTGGAAGGTCGAACTGCCAAGCGCCACGCCGCAGATCATGGCCGGGCTGAACCAGACCATCATGCTGTCGCTGTCCATGGTCGTCATCGCGGCGCTGGTCGGCGCCTCGGGGCTGGGCGTGCCGGTGGTGCGGGCGCTGAACAGCGTGAACACGGCGCTGGGATTCGAAAGCGGCTTCATCATCGTGGTGGTCGCCATCATGCTGGACCGGATGCTGCGGGTCAGGGGGCGCCATGACTGAGGCCAGGCAAGCCGCGCATAACGCGGTCGAGTTCGACAAGGTGAATATCGTCTTCGGCGACGCGCCCCAGGCCGCGCTGCCGCTGATGGACCAGGGCCTGGAGCGCGGCCCGATCAAGGCCGAGACCGGCCAGGTTCTGGGCGTCCACGACTGCTCGCTGACCGTGCGCGAGGGCGAGATCCTGGTGCTGATGGGCCTTTCCGGCTCGGGCAAGTCCACGCTCTTGCGGGCGGTGAACGGGCTCAACCCGGTCTGCCGGGGCGAGGTGCGGATCTGGGACGGCAAGGCCATGGCCTCGGTGACCAAGGCCTCGGGCACCGAGCTGCGCCGGCTGCGCCGCGAATGCATCGCCATGGTCTTCCAGCAATTCGGCCTGCTGCCCTGGCGCTCGGTGCGCGAGAACGTCGGGCTGGGACTGGAACTGGCCGGCATTCCCGCGGCCGAACGGCGCCGCCGCGTCGACGCGCAGCTGGCCACCGTCGGCCTGGCTGATTGGGCCGAGCGCAAGGTGGGCGACCTGTCGGGCGGCATGCAGCAGCGCGTGGGCCTGGCGCGCGCCTTCGCCACCGAGGCGCCGATCCTCTTGATGGACGAGCCCTTCTCGGCGCTGGACCCGCTGATCCGCAACCGGCTGCAGGACGAACTGCTGGAATTGCAGCAGCGGTTCCGCCGCACCATCATCTTCGTCAGCCACGACCTCGACGAGGCGTTCCGCATCGGCAACCGCATCGCGCTGATGGAGGGCGGCCGCATCGTCCAGGTCGGCACCGCGCGCGAGATCATCGCCCATCCGGCGAATGCCTATGTCGAGGATTTCGTCGCCCACATGAACCCGCTGGCGGTGCTGCGGGCCGAGGACATGGCCGAACCGGGCGAGGCCGCGGGCCTCCCCATCGACCGCCAGACCCCGGTGCGCGAGGTCATCCGGGCCATGACCGAAACCGGCGCCGAGATGCTGCCCCTGCAGGGCGGCGGCCGGGTGACACGCCAGGGCATCATGTCGCGCCTGGTGGTGCGGCGCGGCCAGGCCGGCGGCGCGCTGGAACAGCCGGCCTAGCTTTCCCGCGTCGCCTCGGCCGGCGGGGTGATGGTGGGGCGCCGCAGCCGCGCCTCGCGCCAGGTGATATAGCTGATGGCGCCGATCATGATGGCGCCGCCGACCAGCACCCACAGGTCGACCGGCTCGGCAAAGGCCAGCGCACCCAGCAGGCTGGCCCAGATCAGCTGCAGCAGGGTGACGGGCTGCGTCACCGTCAGGGGCGCGGCGGCAAAGGCACGCGTCATCGCGTAATGCCCCGCGGTGGCGAAAAAGGCGGTGCAGGCCAGCACCGCGCATTGCGCCAGCGTCGGCGGCACCCAGACCAGCGCCGCGACCGGCGCCAGGCCGATGCAGACCGTCAGCGACATCATCGCCACCACGACCGAGGCCGGCACCAGCTCCGACAGCCGCTTGGCCACCAGGTAGGAGCCGCCAAAGATCACCGCGGCGCCCAGCTGCGCCAGGTGGCCCGGCTCCAGCGCGCGGATGCCGGGCCGCAGCACGATCATCGCCCCCGCCAGCGCCACGGCGATGGCCAGCCCGCGCCGCCACGAGATCCGCTCACCCATCAGCAGTGCCGCGCCCAGCGTAACCACGACCGGGTTGAGAAAGCCGATGGCGGTGACCTCGGCCACGGTGATGCGGGCCATGGCATAGAACCACAGGATCACCGCCAGCACATGCAGCCCGCCGCGCAGCGCGAAAAGCGCCCAGATGCGCGGGGCGAAGCCCTGCCGCAGCGCCGGCCCCAGCGCCGGGACCAGGAACAGCAAGCCAAAGGCGAAGCGGATGAAGGCGCCCTCCGCCGCCGGCAGCGCCTGCCCCAGCCAGCGCACCGTGCCGTTGACCGCGACGAAGCACAGCCCCGCCGTCAGCATCCACAGGATGCCCGGCAGGTCGCCGCGCGCAAGGGAATGGGTTGTCCTGCTCATCCCACAGCCATGCCCTGCCGGCACGGGCAGCGCAAGGCTCAGCCGCCCAGCAGCAGGCCCAGGGCGATCGACCACATCACCAGGCCCACCAGCCCGTCCAGCACCCGCCAGGCCGCCGGCCGCGCGAATAGCGGCGACAGCCAGCGCGCCCCGTAACCCAGCGCGAAAAAGAACAGCACCGAGCCCGAGACCGCGCCGGCGACGAAGCCCGGCTTGTTCTCCCAAGCCGCCGAGACCGAACCGATCAGCACCACCGTATCCAGCCAGACATGCGGGTTGAGCCAGGTCAGCCCCGCCAGCACCAGAAGCGTCGCGCCCAGCCCCGCCGCATGGCCCGGCCCGGCCCGCAGCGCCTCGCCGCCGCGCCAGGCGGCGCGAAAGGCGCGCGCGCCATAGGCCAGCAGGAAGGCCGCCCCGCCCCAGCGCATCGCCGCCAGGAACCACGGCGCCTGCGCGGCGATGGCGCCGGCGCCCAGCACCCCCGCGGTGATCAGCACCGCATCCGAGATGGCGCAAAAGGCACAGGTCGCCAGCACATGCCGGCGCATCAACCCCTGCCTCAGCACGAAGGCGTTCTGCGCCCCGATGGCGACGATCAACGACAGGGCGGTGCCAAGACCGGCGAAATAGGCCTGCATGCGGTTCTCCTTTGCCCGCGTCTTGCCCCGGCGCGTTCCTTCAGGCAAATTTAAAATCATTACGTGACTTAAGGTTGCCTTAATGCTCGATTATGCCGCCCTGGCCGTGCTGGCCGAGATCATCCGCCGCGGCAGTTTCGAGGCGGCGGCGGCGGCGCTCGGCGTCACCCCCTCGGCGGTGTCGCAGCGCATCAAGGGGCTCGAGGAGCGGCTGGGTCAGGTGCTGGTCCATCGCGGCCCGCCGGCCCGCGGCACGGAAACCGGGCTGCGGCTGATGCAGCATCTCGACCAGGTGCGGCTGCTGGAAACCACGCTCGCCGCCGGCCTGCGCCCGCCCGGACCGGCGGTGCTGCGGCTCGCGGTCAATGCCGACAGCCTGGCGACCTGGTTCCTGCCGGTGATGGCGGCGCTGCCGGCGCTCTACGACCTGGTGCTGGACGACCAGGACCATGCCCGCGACTGGCTGCGCCAGGGCCAGGTCTCTGCCGCGATCAGCTCCGACCCCGACCCGGTGCCGGGCTGCGACGCGCTGCCCCTGGGCGCCATGCGCTACCTGGCGCTGGCCGCGCCCGGTTTCCGCGCCCGGCATTTCCCCGACGGCGTGACCGAGGCCAGCCTGCGCGCCGCCCCGGCGATCATCTTCAACGCCAAGGACGCGCTGCAATCCCGCTGGGCCGAACAGGCCACCGGCAAACGGCTGCACCTGCCGGGCCACCGGATCCCGGCCTCGGAACCCTTCGCCCGCGCAGTCGAACTCGGCCTCGGCTGGGGCATGATCCCCGAGGCCATGGCCGCCCCGGCCCTGGCGCAGGGCCGGCTGCGACCGCTGCTCCCCGACATGCCGCTGGACGTGGCGCTCTACTGGCACGTCCAGCGCGCCATGGCGCCCGCCCTCGCCCCCCTGACCGCCGCGATCAGAAAAAGGGCCGCAGCCGAACTGCGACCCTGATTTCTCTGTTCCTTAAATACCCCCGCCGGAGGCAGGCAATCAAAGCTGCGCCGCCACATCCTCGGGAATGTCGAAATTCCCGGTGACGTTCTGCACGTCGTCGTCCTCTTCCAGCGCGTCGATCAGCTTCATCAGCTTCTGCGCCGTCTCCAGGTCGATCTCGGTCGGCGCCTGCGGCTTCCAGATCAGCTTGGCATGTTCGGATTCGCCCAGGGACGCCTCCAGCGCGTTCGAGACCTCGGCCAGGTCGGTGTCCGCGGTATAGATCCAGTGCCCGTCTTCGTCGCTCTCGACATCCTCGGCCCCGGCCTCGATGGCGGCCATCATCACCGTGTCGGCATCGCCGGCGCTGGCGGGATACATGATCTCGCCCTTGCGGTCGAACATGAAGCTGACCGAGCCGGTCTGGCCCAGGTCGCCGCCGTATTTGGTGAAATAGCTGCGCACGTTGGACGCGGTGCGGTTGCGGTTGTCGGTCATCGCCTCGACGATGATGGCAATGCCGTTCGGGCCATAGCCCTCGTAGCGGATCTCGTCATAGCTCTCGGCATCGCCGCCCTGCGATTTCTTGATGGCGCGGTCGATCACGTCCTTCGGCATCGAGTTCGACTTGGCTTCCTTCACCGCAAGGCGCAGGCGCGGGTTCTTGTCGGGGTCAGGGTCGCCCATCTTGGCGGCGACGGTGATTTCTTTGGCCAGTTTCGAAAACAGCTTCGAGCGCAGCTTGTCCTGCTTGCCCTTGCGATGCTGGATATTGGCCCATTTGGAATGGCCTGCCATGGTATTTCCCGAAAATTTGGATATGTGCTGCGGCTTTTAGTCAGCCAGGGCCCAGGCCGCAAGCATTACGCCCGATTCTTGACGATCTCGGCCAGCACATAGAGCCGCAGGGCGGTGGCCAGCCCCACCTCGGGCGGGCGGGCGGCGTCGATCTGGGCGATCAGCGCGGCGGTGGTGCGTCCCCCGGCACGGGCCAGGTCGCGCAGCTCGCGCCAGAAGGCGTCTTCGAGGCTGACCGAGGTGCGATGCCCGCCGATGGTGATCGAGCGCTTCACCGGCGCGGACATCGGCGGCAGCGGCAGATCAGTCATCGCCCGGCTCCGGTCCCTTGCGATGCTGGTCCAGGTGCCGGGCAGCGCGGGCGGCGGCGTCCTGCTCGGCAAGCTTCTGGGCCTTGCTGCGGCCGAATTTCGCCGCATTCTCGTCGCCCTGCCGGCGGGCGGCATCGCGGGCGGCGGATTTGCGCACCGCCCGCAGGTTCACGACCTTGCCTGAACCAGACCCGGCCAAGATCAGTCTTCCGGGCCGATCATCTGCTCGGGGCGGACGATGCGGTCGAAGGTCTCGCCATCGACGAAGCCCAGCGCGATCGCCTCCTCGCGCAGCGTGGTGCCGTTCTTATGCGCGGTCTTGGCCACCTTGGTCGCGTTGTCATAGCCGATGGTCGGCGCCAGCGCCGTCACCAGCATCAGCGATTCCTTCATCAGCTTCTCGATGCGGGGGATGTTCGCCTGGGTGCCCACGACCATGTTGTCGGTGAACGAACCCGCCGCGTCGCCCAGAAGCTGCATGGATTGCAGCACGTTGTAGCTCATCATCGGGTTGTAGACGTTCAGTTCGAAATGGCCCTGCGAGCCGGCAAAGCCGATGGCGGCGTCGTTGCCCATGACATGGGCGCAGACCATGGTCAGCGCCTCGGCCTGGGTCGGGTTCACCTTGCCCGGCATGATCGACGAGCCCGGCTCGTTCTCGGGCAGGATCAGCTCGCCCAGGCCCGAGCGCGGGCCCGAACCCAGCAGGCGCATGTCATTGGCGATCTTGAACAGCGCGGCGGCCACGGTCTTCAGCGCGCCCGAGAAGAACACCATCGCGTCATGCGCGGCCAGCGCCTCGAACTTGTTCGGCGCGGTGACAAAGGGCAGGCCGGTGATCTCGGCGATCTGGGCGGCAATCGCCGTGTCCCAGCCCTTCTTGGTATTCAGCCCGGTGCCGACCGCGGTACCGCCCTGCGCCAGCTCGTAGATGTCGCCGAGCGCCAGCTTGACCCGCTCGATGCCCTTGGCGACCTGATGCGCATAGCCGCCGAATTCCTGGCCCAGCGTCAGCGGCGTCGCGTCCTGGGTATGGGTGCGGCCGATCTTGATGATGTCCTTGAACTCCTCGGACTTCGCGACCAGGGCCTTGTGCAGCTTTTCCAGCCCCGGCAGCAGCACGTCGCGCGCCTGCATGGCGATGGCGACATGCATCGCGGTCGGGAATGTGTCGTTCGAGCTTTGACCCATATTCACATGGTCGTTCGGATGGACCGGCTTCTTCGAGCCCATCTCGCCGCCCAGGATCTCGATGGCGCGGTTCGAGATCACCTCGTTGGCGTTCATGTTCGACTGCGTGCCCGAGCCGGTCTGCCAGACCACCAGCGGGAAATTGTCGTCGAACCGGCCGGCGACGACTTCCGAGGCCGCCTGCACCATCGCCTTGCCGATCGCCGGGTCCAGCTTGCCGCTGGCCATGTTCACCTCGGCCGCGGCCTGCTTGATCACGCCCAGGGCGCGGATGATCGCCACCGGCTGGCGCTCCCAGCCGATGGGGAAGTTCTGGATCGAGCGCTGGGTCTGGGCGCCCCAATACTTGTCGGCAGGCACCTCCAGCGGGCCGAAGCTGTCGGTCTCGGTGCGGGTGGTCTTGGTCATGGCATGCTCCCTCACGGTGTTGCGGGGGTTCTAGGCCCGATGGCGCGGATTGGCAATCGGCATGCCGTGGTATGCTATGCGCTAACAGCGCCTCACTTGCGCCATTTGTCCAGGCTGACCACCTCGGCGCCGCCCTTCGCGCCCTCCTCGCCCGGCGCCTCGGCCATGGGCGGCTCGTTCTCTTCGGGCTCGTCCTCCTCCTCGTGGTTCTCGAAGCGCAGGCCGAACTCGACCGAGGGATCCACGAAGGTGCGCAGCGCGTCGAAGGGGATATAGAGCGGTTCGGGCGAATTGCCGAAATTCAGCGTGATGTGAAAGCCCTCGGGCGTGACCGAGAGATCCTCGAACCAATGCTGGATGACGATGGTCATCTCGTCGGGATAGCGCTCGCGCAGCCAGTCGGCCATCTGCACCTGCGAATCGCGGGTGTCGAAGGTGATGAAGAAATGATGCTCGCCCGGCAGCCCCTCGGTGGCCACCGTTTGCAGCACATCCGCGATCAGCCGCTGCATGGCCCGGTGCATCATTCCGCCGTAATCTATTCCGCGTGCCATGGCGTCCTCCGTCGTGTTGGGGGCCAGCATAGGGAAATGAGACGGCTTGAAAAGCCCCTAGCGCCGCTTGGAAGCACGACCGGCGGCCGGCTTCTCCGTTCCCCAAATACCCAAGGAACCGCGCCACAGGCGCAGCCGCGAAGCCATGGAGGATCAAGGGGAAAGATGGCGCGGTTGACGGGGCTCGAACCCGCGACCCCCGGCGTGACAGGCCGGTACTCTAACCAACTGAGCTACAACCGCGCATCTTTTCGGCGATATATGGTGGTGGTGGCGCGGTTGACGGGGCTCGAACCCGCGACCCCCGGCGTGACAGGCCGGTACTCTAACCAACTGAGCTACAACCGCGCAGACCACTTCCCCCGGATCGCCGTCCGGGGTGCGAGGGGGTTTACGCATGGCGGCGGATGCCGTCAAGGCCGATCTTGTGCAAAAAACGCAAGGGCGCCCCGAAAGGCGCCCTCGTCCGGTCCGGCAAGGGCCGGAAACCTTATTTCCGCACGGTCTTCTCGTCGAAATCCGGCAGGGCCTGCAGCTCGGCCTTGGTGTAATTGGTGGCGAAGAAGGTGTCGTTGCCGATGCTCACCAGGTGGATCGCATCCACGCCCAGCAGCACCTTCTTGGCACCGATGCCCAAAAAGCCGCCGATATCGGCGACATAGCCGACGACCTGGCCCGAATCATCCAGCACGATGTCGTTCACCTTGGCGATGTCCTGCCATTCGGCCGGGCGCTCCTCGAGCGCGGGATCGGTCCATTCGGTGGTCGAGGGCTGGTTGGTGGTCCAGATCCGGCGGCTGGTCAGCCAGCTCGACAACACGCCCGGCTCAGCCTCCGAGATCGCCGGCGGGTTGACGTCGGGCGGCGTGACCGGTGCCTCGGCCGCCGCATCCGCGGCGGCATCGGCAGCGTCGCTTGCGGCATCGGCGGCTTCCTCGGCAGCGCCGGCAGCCTCCTCGGCAGCGCCCTCGGCCGCTTCGGGCACCGCATCTCCGGCGGGTGCATCGGGGGCGACGCCCATCTCCGCCGCGGCGCCGGCGGCGTCATTGGCCGCGTCGCTCGCCGCATCGGCGGCGTCGGCAGCGTCACCGGCAGCATCAGCCGCGGCCTCACCGGCTTCCTCGGCCGCCTGGTCGGCAGCCTGTTCTGCTTGGTCTGCGGCCTGCTCGGCCTGCTCGGCAGCATTCTCGACCGCGGTTGCGGCGTCCTCGACCTGCTCGGCCGGGATCTCGGCCGGCGGCATGGTCTCGGTCTGCGCAAAGGCAGGACCGGCAAGCGCCAGCGTGGTGGCAGCGATGACAAGAGGTTTCATGGACGATGTCCTTTCCGATTGTCGTTGTCACGGACGGCGGGTGCCGCCATATGCCCGTCCAACGTCACCATCCTCCGCATCGTTCCCGCGAAATGGTGCCGAAACAATCACAAGGCGGAAATCCGCCTGTGATCGCGGCCCCGGCTGGCAACCGCCTCAGCGCCGCGGCGGATGGCTGATGCGCCCGCCGCAGACCGGCCCCGGCGCGCCGGTGGTGCCGGGCCCCGAGGTCGGCAACCCGCGCAGCACCCGCACCGCCAGCCAGCCGAAGGCCTGCGCTTCCAGCATGTCGCCGTCGAGCCCGGCTTCCTCGACCGGCGCGACACGGGCCGCCAGCCGCGCCGCCAGCGCCGCCATCAGCGCGGCATTGTGCCGGCCGCCGCCGCAGACCAGCACCAGGCCGGGCACCGGGTCCAGGGCCGCCATGCCCGCCGCCACCGCCGCCGCCGCCGCATGGGTCAGCGTCGCGGCCGCATCGGCATCCGATAGCCCTGCCACCTCGGCCGCAAGCGCGGGAAAGGCGTCGCGGTCCAGCGATTTCGGCAAGGGTCGGGCGAAATGCGGATGTTCCAGGAAACGGGCGATGACGCGCTCGTCCGGGTTGCCCTGCAAGGCCAGCCGCCCGCCCTCATCGCGGGCCAGGCCGCGGCGGGCGCGCATCAGGTCGTTCAGCGGCGCATTGGCCGGGCCGGTATCGAAGGCGATGCAGGCGCCCGGCGCCTCGGGCGCATCGGCGGCCGGATCGACAAAGGTCAGGTTGCCCACCCCGCCCAGGTTCAGGAAAGCGACGGGCGCGCGCGGCAAATGCCCCTGCCCCATCGCCCATTCCGCACAGGCCCAATGGAAGAAGGGCGCAAGCGGCGCGCCCTCGCCGCCCTGCCGCACGTCCTCGGAGCGGAAATCCCAGACCACCGGCCGGTCCAGCCGCCGCGCCAGCGCCGCGCCGTCGCCCGCCTGATGCGTGCCCCGCCCCGCCGGGTCATGGGCCAGCGTCTGGCCGTGATAGCCGACCAGTTCCGCCTCGGGGAAACCTTCGGCCAGCGCGGCATGGGCGGCGACGGACAGCGCCGCCGCATCCGCCACGTCCGGCCCGCCCGGCCATTGCCCCAGCGCCGCGTGCAGCAGCCCCGATTCGTTGCCGGAATAGGCGCGCCAGGCGCTGCGGCCGAACCCGGCGATGCGCCGCCCGTCGGTCTCGATCATCGCCGCGTCCACCCCATCGAGCGAGGTGCCCGACATCATCCCCAGCGCATGGATCATCCTGCTTTCCCTTCGGCCCTTCCCCCGGTATATCCGCGCCAGTCGAAAGGAACAGCCCATGACCTACCGTGCCAAATCCGATTTCCTGAACGTGATGATCGAGCGTGGCTACCTGGCGGACTGCACCGACATGCAGGCGCTGGACGAAGCCCTGACCCTCGGCCCGGTGACGGCATATATCGGCTATGACGCGACGGCGGCCAGCCTGCATGTCGGGCACCTCTTGAACATCATGATGCTGCGCTGGTTCCAGAAGACCGGCAACCGACCGATCACGCTGATGGGCGGCGGCACCACCAAGGTCGGCGACCCCAGCTTCCGCAGCGAGGAGCGTCCGCTGCTGACCCCGGACGCGATCCAGGCGAATATCGACGGCATGCAGCAGGTCTTTGCCCGCTACCTCGACTATGCCGACGGCCGCGCGATGATGCTCAACAATGCCGAATGGCTGGACGGCCTGAACTACCTCGATTTCCTGCGCGACATCGGCCGGCATTTCTCGGTCAACCGGATGCTCAGCTTCGAATCGGTCAAGTCGCGGCTGGACCGCGAGCAGTCGCTGAGCTTCCTCGAATTCAACTACATGATCCTGCAGGCCTATGACTTCCTGGAACTGTATCGCCGCTACGGCTGCCGGCTGCAGATGGGCGGCTCGGACCAGTGGGGCAATATCGTCAACGGCATCGACCTGACCCGCCGGGTGCTGGATGCCGAGATCTGGGGCCTGACCTCGCCCTTGCTGACCACCTCGGACGGGCGCAAGATGGGCAAGTCGGCCGGCGGCGCGGTCTGGCTCAATGGCGCGATGCTGTCGCCCTACGAGTTCTGGCAGTTCTGGCGCAACACCACCGACGCCGATGTCGGCCGCTTCCTGAAACTCTATACCGAGCTGCCGGTCGAGGAATGCGACCGGCTGGGCGCGCTTTCGGGCTCCGAGATCAACGCGGCCAAGATCATCCTGGCCAATGAGGTCACGACGCTGCTGCACGGGGCCGAGGCGGCGGCCTCGGCCGAGGCGACCGCGCGCGAGGTCTTCGAGCAGGGCGGCGCCGGCGGCGATCTCGAGGTGGTGACGGTCAGCGCCGATGCC
Source organism: Paracoccus sp. P2 (assembly GCF_046335115.1). Lineage (NCBI taxonomy): Bacteria > Pseudomonadati > Pseudomonadota > Alphaproteobacteria > Rhodobacterales > Paracoccaceae > Paracoccus > Paracoccus sp. P2. The sequence continues at coordinate 138,341 of NZ_JBGOSN010000003.1, forward strand.
TTGGCCTCGGGCCTGACCGTGGTGCAGCTGCTGGCGCAGACCGGCATCACCGCCTCGGGCAAGGAGGCCAAGCGCCTGATCGCCGAAGGGGGACTGCGGCTCAACAACGAAGCCGTCAGCGACCCGCAGCTGGCCGTCGACGCGGCGCTGATCGGCGACGGGCTGAAGGTTTCGGTCGGCAAGAAAAAGCACCGCATGGTGCAATTGGGATAAGCCAAACGCCGGGGCTCCCCGCCGGCCCGCTCCTCCGGCCGGCCCGGTGGCCGGGGCCGCCCTCCCGAACCGCCCCGCCTGCCCGAATCGCGGCTCCGGCGCCGCCCGCGCGCCGGACCGCCTGCCCCCTCACGGCCTCGTGCTTCGCAGGCCCGCGCGCCGCCCTTGCCCGGTGCTTCCCTTGCCCCCGCATCTCGCCTAACCTGCGGCGCAAAGGAAAGGCCCATGCATGAGCAGCTATGAATACACCGTCATCCCCGCTCCCGCCCGCGGCGAAAAGGCCAGGGGCGCGCGCAGCGGCATCGAGCGTTTCGCCGCCACCCTCGCCGATGTCCTCAACGAGATGGCCCGCGACGGCTGGGACTATGTCCGCGCCGAAACCCTGCCGGCCGAAGAACGCTCGGGCCTGACCAGCCGCACCACGGTCTATCACAACCTGCTGATCTTCCGCCGCGCGCTTGCGGGGTCCGCAGACCAGCCGGTCGCCGTGGCGCAGCCGCAACCCGCCGCAGCCGCCCCCCAGCCGGAACCCGAGCCTGCCGCCCGCGGCCCGTTCAGCCAACCGATGCGGGCGGCGCCGAAACCGGCAGCCCCTGCCGCGCCGACCGCTGCCGCGCGCGTCGCGGAACCGCCGCTGACCGCGCCGCCGGCCCCGGCCCCCGCGGGCCCGCGCCTCGGCCCGGCCAGCCGCTGATTTCTCCGTTTTCCAAATACCCCGGGGTGAGCCCCCGGCACGGGGGCGAGGGGCAGCGCCCCTCACCCCTTCACCAATGCGGCGGCCGCTGGTCCGCCAGCGGCACCGTGCCCGCCTCGGCCTCGCGCTCCGCCTCGCGCTCCATCAGCATGCCGACATGGCGCGCCAGCCGGGCGATCTCGCCCTCCTGCCGGGCCACGATACCCGACAGATCCTCGACGGTCCGCGCCAGATAGGCCGCGGCTTCCTCCAGCCGCTCGATCCGTTCCTGCGTCTGCTTGTCCATCCATCCTCCATCCGCTAGACCGCCGCATGGAAAAGCCCGAGGCAAACCATGGCGAAAGATCAGAAGAAACAGCCCCGTCCCAAGGCCGAGACGCCCAAGGGGTTCCGCGACTATTTCGGCGCGGACGTGACCGAGCGCAAGCAGATGCTGGACCGTATCGCCGAGATCTATCATCGCCACGGCTTCGAGCCGCTCGAAACCAGTGCCGTGGAAACCGTCGAGGCGCTGGGAAAGTTCCTGCCCGACGTGGACCGCCCCAATGCCGGCGTCTTCGCCTGGCAGGAATCGGACGTCCCCGGCGGCGGCTCCGGCGACTGGCTGGCGCTGCGCTATGACCTGACCGCGCCCTTGGCCCGCGTCGCGGCGCAGTTCCGCAACGACCTGCCCAGCCCCTATCGCCGCTATGCCATGGGCCCGGTCTGGCGCAATGAAAAGCCCGGCCCCGGCCGCTTCCGCCAGTTCTACCAATGCGATGCCGATACCGTGGGCTCGGCCTCGGTCGCCGCGGATGCCGAGATCTGCGCCATGCTGGCGGCGGCGCTGGAACATGCCGGGATCGCGCGCGGCGACTACCTGATCCGCATCAACAACCGCAAGGTGCTGAACGGCATCCTGGAATCCACGGGCGTGGCCGAGGGCAAGCCTGCCGACGACGTGCTGCGCACCATCGACAAGTTCGACAAGGTCGGCGAGGAGGGCGTGCGCCAGTTGCTGACCACCGGCCGCAAGGACGATAGCGGCGCCTTCATCGAGGGCGTGGGGCTGGCCCCCGAACAGGCCGGTCCGGTGCTGGCCTTCCTGACCTCGAAGGGCGCGGACAACGCCGCGACGCTGCAAAACCTGCGCGCCGCCGTCGGCGCCTCGGCCGCGGGGGCCGAGGGGGTCGCGGAACTGGCGCAGATTGCCCAGATGCTCGCCGCCATGGGCGTGGGCGAGGATCGCGCCGTCATCGACCCGTCGATCGTGCGCGGCCTGGGCTATTACACCGGCCCGGTCTTCGAGGCCGAGCTGACCTTCGAGATCCTCGACGACAAGGGCCGCAAGCGTCAGTTCGGCTCGGTCGCCGGCGGCGGGCGCTATGACGGGCTGGTGGAACGCTTCACCGGCCAGAAGGTGCCGGCGACCGGCGTCTCCATCGGCGTGGACCGGCTGCTGGCCGCCCTGCGCGCCAAGGGGCTGATGGGCGGGGCCGAGCCGGGCCCGGTCGTCGTCACCGTCATGGACCGCGAGCGCATGGCCGATTACCAGGCCATGGCGGCGGAACTGCGCGCGGCCGGCATCCGCGCCGAGGTCTATCTGGGCAACCCCAAGAACTTCGGCAACCAGCTGAAATATGCCGACAAGCGCAATGCCCCGGTCGCGATCATCCAGGGCGGCGACGAGGCGGCGCGCGGCGTGGTGCAGGTCAAGGACTTGGTCCTTGGGGCGAAGATCGCGGACGAGGCCAGCCACGAGGAATGGAAGGCCCAGCCCGCCCAGACCGAAGTGGCCCGCGCCGATCTGGTCGCCGAAGTCCGGCGCATCCTAGGATGAGCAAGCGCGAGAAACAGGCCATCGGCCAGCAGATCCTCGCCGCCTTCCGCGCTGCCGGCGCGCAGGAGGTCGCGCCCGACCTGCTGCTGCCGGCCGAGACGCTCTTGGACCTCTATGGCGAGGATATCCGCGCCCGCGCCTATGTGACCCAGGATCCGATCCGCGGCGAGATGATGCTGCGCCCCGACTTCACCGTGCCGGTGGTGCAGATGCACATGGCCAGCGGCGCCGAGCCCGCCCGCTATTGCTACCTGGGCGAGGTGTTCCGCAAGCAGGACCATGGCGAGACGCGCCCCGAGCATCCGCGCGACAACGAATACCTGCAGGCGGGTTTCGAGCTTTTCGCCCGCGACCCGGATGCCGATGCCGAGGTTTTCGCCCTGTTCCACGACATCCTGGCGCCCCTGAAGCTGCAGGCCAGCATGGGCGACATGGACCTGCTGATAGACGCGGTGCGCGCCTTGCCGCTGTCGGGTGCGCGTCGTGCCGCGCTTTTGCACCACATCTGGCGGCCGCGGCGCTTTGCCAAGGCGCTGGCGCGCTTCGCCGCCCCGGCCGAGGCCCGCGGCTTTCCCGAAACCGCCGCGCCCTGGACCGGGCTGCGTTCGCCGGCCGAGATGCAGGCCCGCATCGACCGGCTGCGCAGCGACGCCGCCGAGGCGCCGCTGCCGCCGCAATGGGTCGAGCGGCTGGAGCGGCTGTTCTCCATCCAGGCCCCGGCCCCCGAGGCGCTGCGGCGGCTGCGCGCGCTGGCGGCCGAGATCCCCGACATCGCCGAGGCGGTGGACCGGCTGGAGCGCAATCTCGCGGCGCTGTCGGCGCGCGGCATCGACGTGGGCCGGGTGCATTTCGACGCCAGCCACGGCCGGCACACAATGGAATATTACGACGGCATGACTTTCAGCTTTGCCGCGCCGGGCCGCACGGACTGGCCGCCCGTCGCCTCGGGCGGACGCTACGACGCGCTGGCGGCGGTGCTGGGCCAGGCGCAGGGCCGCTCGATCCCGGCGGTGGGCGGCATCATCCGGCCGGGGCTGGTCTACGAATTGGGGGGCCAGGTCTTGGGGAAAGCAGCATGATCCGGCTGGGCGTGCCGTCCAAGGGGCGGCTGATGGAGCAGACATTCGACTGGTTCGCCACCCGCGGCGTGACCCTGTCGCGCGCCGGCTCGGATCGCGAATATGCCGGCCGGGTCGAGGGGGCGGACAATGTCGCGCTGGTGCTGCTGTCGGCGGGCGAGATCCCGCGCGAGTTGATGGCCGGGCGCATCCACCTGGGCGTGACCGGCACCGACCTGATCCGCGAGAAGCTGCCCGGCTGGCGCAGCCATGTCGAGGAACTGGCGCCGATGGGCTTCGGCCATGCCGACCTGATCCTGGCCGTGCCCGCTTGCTGGAGCGATTGCGAGACGCTGGACGATTTCGCCACCATCGCCCGCGATTTCCGGGCCGAGCACGGCTTCCGCCTGCGCATCGCCACCAAGTATCATCGGCTGGTGCGCGCCTGGCTCTCGGCGCAGGAGGTCGCGGATTACCAGCTGGTCGACAGCCAGGGCGCGACCGAGGGCACGGTGGCCAACTTGACCGCCGAGGCCATCGCCGACATCACCTCCTCGGGCGAGACGCTGCGCGCCAACCACCTGAAGATCATCGGCGAGGAGCCGATCCTGCGCTCGCAGGCGACGCTCTTGCGCTCGCTGGCGGCGGGGGACGAGGCCGAGGTGCGGGATTTCGCAGCGCGACTCGGGCTCTAGAAACCCGCGGCCGGGCAGCGGCGTTGTTTTCCTGCACCGCCAAGGGAGAATGACCATGCGCCTGGCCGCCCTGATGCTGATCCTGTCCGCCAGCCCCGTGCTGGCCTCGTCCGAAGCGGCCTGGGAGCAGTTCCGCCAGGATGTCGAGGCAGCCTGCACCGCGCTGGCCCCCGAGGCGGGCGAGACGGCGATCGAGATCAACCCCTTCGGCTCGGAAAGCTACGGCGCGGCGCTCTTGATCACCACGCTCGCCGATGGCGGGGTGGATCGCTACGTCTGCATCTATGACAAGCAGGCCGGAACCGCCGAGCTGACCGCGCCCTTCACGCCACCGCAGGATGTGGTCGAGCCGATGGCCGATGCGGCGGGCAATGTCGCGCCGGCCGAGGACACAAGGACCGACGCGCATCTCGTCAAGCCGTGACCTCCGCTCCGGTTGCGCCGCCGCAGGGGTATTTGGAAAACGGAAAGCCGCGGGGTCAGTCCCCGAGACCGACCAGGGCGCGGGCGAAGTCGCGGGCGTCGAAGGCATCGAGATCGTCGATCTGCTCGCCCACGCCGATGGCATGGATCGGCAGGCCGAAGCGGTCGGCCAGCGCAACCAGCACGCCGCCGCGCGCGGTGCCGTCCAGCTTGGTCATGACCAGGCCCGAGACATCGGCGAGCTTCCGGAAGGTCTCGACCTGGCTCAACGCGTTCTGCCCGGTGGTCGCGTCCAGCACCAGCAAGGTGTTGTGCGGCGCCGACGGATCCTTCTTGCGGATGACGCGGACGATCTTCGCGAGTTCCTCCATCAGATCCTGGCGGTTCTGCAGGCGGCCGGCGGTGTCGATCATCAGAAGGTCCGCGCCCTCAGCCTCGGCCCGCACCATGGCGTCGAAGGCGAGGCTCGCGGGGTCGGCGCCCTCGGGCGCGGTCATCACCGGCACCCCGGCGCGGCTTCCCCAGACCTGCAATTGCTCGACGGCGGCGGCGCGGAAGGTGTCGCCGGCCGCGATCACCACCTTCTTGCCTGCCGCCTTGAACTGGCTCGCGAGCTTGCCGATGGTCGTGGTCTTGCCCGAGCCGTTCACCCCCACCACCAGCACCACCTGCGGCCGCTTGGGATAGAGCGGCAGGGGCTTGGCGACGGGCGTCATGATGCGGGCGATCTCCTCGGCCAGCAGCTCTTTCAGCTCGGTGGACGAGATGCGCCGCCCCATGCGGCCCTCGGCGATATTGGCGGTGACGCGCAAGGCCGTCTCGACGCCCATGTCGGCCTGGATCAGCATCTCCTCGAGCTGCTCCAGCATCTCGTCATCCAGCTCGCGGCGCGGCTCGGCCGTGGCGGCCTGGCCGAAGATGCGGCCGAAAAGCCCGGGTTTGGCGGGCGTGTCAGGGATCGGGGCTTGCGGGGCTGGGGCAGCGGGCTGCACCGGCGCGGCGCTTTCCGGTTCGGCACCTTCGGACACGATGTCATCCAGCCCCGCGCCGATCTTCGACGAGGACCGCGTCAGCCGCTCGCGCAGTTTCGAGAAAAACGCCATGCACCCATCCTTCTGCCTGTGGCGCAAGAGACTAGGCGTTCCGCGGCCAAAGGAAAAGGGCGCCTGCGCAGCGCCCTTCTTTCTTGCCGAAATATCCCGGGGGTGTGGGGGCAGCGCCCCCACGGCGCTCAGGCCTTGCCCAGATAGATGTCCACCAGCTTGCCCAGCATCTCCAGCGCATCCTCGCGCGAACGCTGGAAGCTGTTGCGGCCGATGATCGAGCCGTTGCCACCGCCGTCGCGGATGGCGCGCGCGTCGTCGAAGACCGCATCCGCGCCCTTGGCCGCGCCACCCGAGAACACCACGATGCGGCGGCCGTTGAAGGCCGACTGCATGCAATGCGCCACGCGCTTGGCCTGGGTCGAGATGTCGATGCCCTTGGCCTCGTAGACCTTTTTCGCCTCGCCCAGTTCCAGGTGGTCGGTCGAGAGCTTGATCTTGATGATATGCGCGCCGATCAGCGCCGCGATCTGCGCGGCATAGGCGGCGATGTCGATGGCGGTCTCGCCGTCCTTGCTGATCGCCTCGCCGCGCGGATAGGACCAGATCACCGTCGCCACGCCCTTGGCGGCGGCTTCCTTGCGCATCTCGACGATCTCCTCGATCATGTCGAGCGCCATGTCCGAGCCCGGATAGATGGTGAAGCCGATGGCCGAGCAGCCCAGCCGCAGCGCGTCGTCGACCGAGGCGGTGATCGCCTGGTTCTTGCCGGCGGTGTCCGACATCAGCGAATTGGCCGAGTTCACCTTGAGGATGGTCGGGATCTGGCCGGCAAAGGTGTCGGCGCCCGCCTCGATCATGCCCAAGGGCGCGGCATAGGCGTTGAGCCCGGCGTCGATCGCCAGCTGGTAATGGTAATGCGGGTCATAGCCGGCCGGGTTCGGCGCGAAGCTGCGCGCCGGGCCATGCTCGAAACCCTGGTCCACGGGCAGGATGATCATCTTGCCGGTGCCGGCCAGCTTGCCGGTCATCAGCATGCGGGCCAGCTGTGCCTTCACACCCGGCGCTTCGCCCTCGTAATTGGCGAGGATCTTGCGGACGGTATCGGTCATCTGCATCGGGAACTCCATGTCTGAATGCCGGCTGATTAACAGACCAGCCGGCAAGGGCAATCGCGATTGCGCTAACGGAACACATGGCCGCCTTTCGGCGTTATTCCGCTGTCAGAATTGGGAGGAATTCCAATGGCGAACGAAGATCCCGACGGCATTCCCGAACAGATCCGCCAGAACCGGCCCTTCTTCCTGGTGCTGGGACTGGCCTTTGCGATCGCGATCGGGGCCTTTCTCTATATCCTGTTCCTCGACACCGACTCGCGCGACGTGACGCGCAACGCGCCGCCCGCCGCGACGGCACCGGCCATGCCGGCAGGCGAAGCCGCGCCGGAAGCCGCACCGGCCGAGGGGAACTGACCGCAGCCGGCAGGGGACACCAGGGCGTCCCCTGCCGCCCTTTCGCTTGCGCCGATGCGCCGATCCGGCATCAGACGGAACAGCCCCCCCCCCCCACGAGGGGCTCCTCCGCCTGCCGGGCGGCAGGCCTCAGCGTTTCTGCAGGGCCGCAACGCCGGGCAGTTCCTTGCCCTCCATCCATTCCAGGAAGGCGCCGCCGGCAGTCGAGATGAAGGTGAAATCACCCGACACCCCGGCCTTGTTCAGCGCCGCCACCGTGTCGCCGCCGCCGGCGACCGAGATCAGCTTGCCCTCGCGCGTCAGCCGCGCGGCCTCTTGCGCGGCGGCATTGGTCGCGGCGTCGAAGGGCGCGATCTCGAAGGCGCCAAGCGGGCCGTTCCAGATCAGCGTGCGGCTGGCCTCGAAGACCTCGCGGATCTTCGCCACCGTGGCGGGGCCGGCGTCCAGGATCATCGCATCGGCCGGGCAGGCATCCGCCGCCACCGTCTCGTTGTCGGCGCCGGCCTTGAACTCGCGCGCCACCACCACGTCCACCGGCAGGTGGATGGTGCAGCCGGTCTGTTCCGCCTTGGCCAGGATCTCGCGCGCCGTATCGGCCATGTCGCGCTCGGCCAGCGACTTGCCGACCTCGATGCCCTGGGCGACCAGGAAGGTGTTGGCCATGCCACCGCCGATGACCAGATGATCGACCTTCTCGATCAGGTTGCCAAGCAGGTCGAGCTTGGTCGAGACCTTGGCGCCGCCGACCACCGCCACCACCGGGCGCTGCGGATTGCCAAGCGCGGCGTCCAGCGCCTTGAGCTCCGCCTCCATCAGCCGGCCGGCGGCGGCAGGAAGCAGCCGCGCGATGCCCTCGGTCGAGGCATGGGCGCGATGGGCGGCCGAGAAGGCGTCGTTGACGTAGACCTGGCCCAAGGCGGCCAGCGAGGCGGCGCAGGTCGCGTCATTGGTTTCCTCGCCCGGATAGAAGCGGGTGTTCTCCAGCAGCAGGACATCGCCCGGCTTCAGGTCGGCCACAGCCCGCTTGGCGGGGCCGCCGATGGCCTCGTCCGCAAACCTGACCTCCTGGCCCAGGGCGCGCTGCAGCGCCGGCAGAACGACCTTGAGGCTCATGCTGTCCACGCGCTTGCCCTTGGGGCGGTCGAAATGCGCCAGCAGCACCGGGATGCCGCCCTTGGCCTGGATGTCCTTGACGGTGGGCACGATCTTTTCGATTCGCGTGGCATCGGTGACCTGGCCGTTTTCGACCGGGACGTTCACGTCCACGCGGACAAGCACCACCTTGCCGTCAAGCTCCAGGTCGTCGATCGTGTTGAAATCCGCCATGCTCATGTCCCTTTCATGTTGGGCTGACCGTCCCCCGCCGGGGTTTTCCCGCATCATGACATTTTCGTCAACCGGCGCCGGAGGCCGGGCATGCGGCGAAACGCACGGCGCCGGCGGGCGTTGTCTGGGCGGGGCGAAACGCTTATGCCTTTGCCCAAGCCATCAGAAGGAGACCCCCATGGCCGAGATCAAGGATCCCGAGAACACGGTCATCATCGAGCTGAAGGACGGCCCGGTGGTGATCGAACTGCTGCCCGACGTGGCGCCGAAACATGCCGAGCGCATGAAGGAACTGGCCCGCGCCGGGAAATACGACAACGTGGCCTTCCACCGCGTGATCGAGGGCTTCATGGCCCAGACCGGCGATGTGGAACATGCCAACATGGAAAACAACTACAATCCGGGCCGCGCTGGCACCGGCGGCTCGGACCTGCCGGACCTGCCGGCCGAGTTCTCGCGCCTGCCGCATGACCGCGGCACGCTGGGCGCGGCGCGCTCGATGAACCCGAACTCGGCCAACAGCCAGTTCTTCATCAATTTCAAGGACAACCACTTCCTGAACGGCCAGTATACCGTCTATGGCCGGGTCATCGAGGGCATGGAGCATGTCGACAAGATCGCCCGCGGCGAGCCGCCGGCGAATCCCGACCGGATGATCTCGGTGAGGGTGGCGGCCGATGTGGAATAAGCTGCTGCTTCCCGCCCTGGTGCTGGGCACCGGCGCGGCCGCCCATCCGGTCCTGGCCGAGGGCCTGCCGGGCGTCACCGACGGGCCGGGTCCGAACCTGGTGATCGAGGTGGCCGATTCCAAGGGCACGGCCAAGGGCCGGATCGTGCTGGACCTTTACAACGACAAGGCGCCGAACCATGTCGAGCGCCTGGTGACGCTGGCGAAATCGGGCGCCTATGACGGGGTGGTGTTCCACCGCGTGATCGACGGCTTCATGGCTCAGACCGGCGATGTCGAATTCGGCAAGCACGGCAGCGATACCGCGCGGGCGGGCATGGGCGGTTCGAACATGCCGGACCTGGCGGCCGAGTTCAACGATGTCAGCTTCCAGGCCGGCACCGTGGGCATGGCGCGGGCGCAGGATCCCAACAGCGCCAACAGCCAGTTCTTCATCGACCTGGCGCCGGCGACTTTCCTGGACGGGCAATATACCGTGGTCGGCCAGCTGGTCGACGGCTGGGACGTGCTGAACGCGATCAAGAAGGGCGACCCGGCCGCCAATGGCGCCGTGGTCGAGCCCGACTACATGGTCAAGGTGACGGTCGAGGAGTGATCCCCGGCCCCGCCTGACCAAGGCCCCGCGTTCCGGCGCGGGGTCTTTTTTATCGGGCAGGTGTCAAGGTCATCCGAGGATGACCCGCCTGCGACGCGGGACGAGGCGACCAGTCGCGACACTGCTCCGGTATCAGCAACTGCCGGCCCGGATGCCCGTCAGACGGCTTGTCTATCTCGGGCTACCCGTGCCAGCCATCCTGAACGATGGCTTAGGGCGCCCTCAAGGGTTTGATCTTGATGCAAAAACTCGACGCCGCAGCATGAGCATGTTGCCCAGGATGGGCAATCTCCCGCTGGCCCATAGTAAAGGCTGCTGCAGACCGCAGACGCGGCGGAAAGGTGCGGGCTTTTTCATGCCGGGCCGGAATGGCGAAGGCTTGCCGACAGGCCGGGCCGCGCAGCGGAAAACGGCCGAAGGGCTTGCCCTGGCGCGGCTGGGCGGGGCCGGAAAGGCCCCTTGCCCTGCCGCGCGCAAGCCGCGCCGCGGTATCGCGGGATGAACGCCGGCTGTCCGTGGCGGATCAGGCCAGGGCGAGCTTCTTGGCCACCAGTTCGTTCACCGCCGCCGGGTTGGCCTTGCCGCCGGTGGCCTTCAACACCTGGCCCACGAACCAGCCGGCCAGCTTCGGGTTGGCCTTGGCCTTTTCCACCTGCGCCGGATTGGCGGCGATGATCTCGTCCACCGCCGCCTCGATGGCGCCAAGGTCGGTGACCTGCTTCATGCCGCGCGCCTCGACGATCTCGGCCGGATCGCCGCCCTCGGTCCACAGGATCTCGAACAGTTCCTTGGCGATCTTGCCCGAGATCGCGCCCGAGCCGATCAGGTCGATCACCCCGCCAAGCTGGGCGGCCGAGACGGGCGAGGTCTCGACGCTCAGCCCTTCCTTGTTCAGCCGTCCGAACAGCTCGTTGATGACCCAGTTCGCCGCCATCTTGCCGTCGCGCCCGGCGGCGACCTGCTCGAAGTAATCGGCGCTTTCGACCTCGGCGGTCAGCACGCCGGCGTCATATTCGGACAGGCCCAGTTCGGTAACGAAACGCGCCTTCTTCTCGTCCGGCAGCTCCGGCATCGCGCCGGCAATCTCGTCCACCCAGCCCTGCTCGATCTCGAGCGGCAAGAGGTCGGGATCGGGGAAATAGCGATAGTCGTGGGCTTCCTCCTTCGAGCGCATCGAGCGGGTCTCGCCCCGGTCGGGGTCATAGAGCCGGGTTTCCTGCACCACCTTGCCGCCATCCTCGATGATGGCGATCTGGCGGCGTGCCTCGTATTCGATGGCGGCCTGGATGAAGCGCAGCGAGTTCATGTTCTTGATCTCGCAGCGGGTGCCAAGATGGCTGAAATTGCCGGTCTCCTGGTAGCGTTCGTAGGCGCCGGGCGCGCAGACCGAGACGTTCACGTCGGCGCGCAGGTTGCCGTTCTGCATGTTGCCGTCGCAGGTGCCGAGGTAGCGCATGATCTGGCGCAGCTTGGCGACATAGGCCGCCGCCTCCTCGGGGCCGCGGATGTCGGGGCGGCTGACGATCTCCATCAGCGCGACGCCGGTGCGGTTCAGGTCGACGAAGGACATGTTCGGGTCCATGTCGTGGATCGACTTGCCGGCATCCTGTTCCAGATGAATGCGCTCGATCCTGACGCGGCGGGCGACGCCGGGGGCCATGTCCACGATCACCTCGCCCTCGCCCACGATCGGGTGGTAAAGCTGGCTGATCTGGTAGCCCTGCGGCAGGTCGGGATAGAAATAGTTCTTGCGGTCGAAGGCCGAGACCAGGTTGATCGCCGCCTTCAGGCCCAGCCCGGTCTTGACCGCCTGCGCCACGCAGAACTCGTTGATGACCGGTAGCATGCCCGGCATGGCAGCGTCGACGAAGGCGACATGGCTGTTCGGCTCGGCCCCGAAGCCGGTCGAGGCACCGGAAAACAGCTTGGCGTTCGAGGCGACCTGGGCGTGGACCTCCAGCCCGATGACCAGTTCCCAATCCTGCTTCGCACCCTGAATGATCTTCGGTTCGGGGGCGGTATAGGTCAGATGGTCGAGCATGGCATTTTCCCTGGCAAGGCTGCGCCCCGCCTTCTAGGCGCTTGGCGCGCGGCTCGCAAGGGTTGCGCGGGCGGTGCCGCATCGGGCCGCTCCGTGCCGGGCGGCAGGGAGCAAAACCGCGGCTCGCAGGTTGGCCCCGGATGAGCGGCCCGATGACCGGGATGAAGGCCATGGGGTTTTCCCCGCCGCCCGGCGCTGCATGCCCTGTCCCGATCCAGCTGCCCTGCCCCGCATGTCTTGCGGCTTGCATGGGCCATGGCCTTTCGTCCTGCACCTTTGGCGTCAGATGGCCTCAACCGCACAGGCAATGCAATGTTCCCTGGCGCGGCCGGATTGACGAATCCTTGGACAAGGGATAGGAACAAATCAGGAACACACTGACTGAACCATGTCCGCTCGCCCTTTCCCTTCCGGGGTGGCGCCTTTCGGACGGGCGCCAGTCCCCGCGGCGCCGCAACCGAGCGCGCCGACCCTGTCCGAAGCCTTCGGCGCCCGTCCCCTGGCGGGGGCGGCGCCCGGATTCGTCCTGGCCGCCCTGCCGCCGGGGCTGGTGCTTTGGGCGCAGGACCGGCTAAGCCGGACCGAATTCGGCGCCCCCTTCCTGCCCGGCATGGGCCGCGACCTGCTGCGGCTGGACCTGACGCGCCCCGCCGATGTGCTGGCGGCGCTGGAGGACGGGCTGCAAGGCCGCGCCCTGGCCGCCGTGGTGGGCGAGATCCATGGCGCCGCCGCGGCGCTGAGCTTCACCGCCAGCCGCCGCCTGGCGCTTCGGGCCGAGGCGGCGGGCCTGCCCTGCTGGCTGATCCGCCACGCCGCGCCGCCCGAACCCAGCGCGGCGCGGATGCGCTGGCGGGTGACGCCGCTGCCCTCTGCCCCCGACCCGGACGATCCGCAGGCACCGGGCGAGCCGCGCTGGCTGGCGGAACTGTTCCGGGTCCGCGGCCAGCCGCCCTCGACCTGGGTGGTGCGCCATGACCGGGCGGCGGATCGTCTCGATTTCTCTGCCCCGCCTGGCGATCGAGAGCTGGCTGAACCGCGCCGCGCGCCGGGGCGACGCCTGGCCTGAGGAGATCCCGCTGGCGCTGGCCGCGCCCGGTCCGCACGGGCCCGTCATCCATGCCGCGAACCGCGCCGCCGAACGGGCCGGGGCCCGCATCGGCGCCCGCGCCGTGGACAGCCGCGCCATCTGCCCCGAATTGCGCATCGAGCCGGCCGAGCCCCGACGCGATGCCGCAAAACTGGCGCGGCTGGCCTTCTGGGCCCGGCGCTGGGGCCCCTTCAGCACGCCCGACGGCAAGGACGGCATCATTCTCGACACCACCGGCGCCGCGCATCTGTTCGGCGGCGAGGCGGCGATGCTGGCCGAGATCCAGGCCGGCTTCGCCCGGGCCGGGCTGACCGCGCGGCTGGCGCTGGCGCCGACGCGCGGCGCGGCCTGGGCGCTGGCCCGCTTTGGCCCCGAGCGCACGATCTGCGCCGATCCCCTGCCCGCGCTGGCGCCGCTGCCGGTGGCCGGGTTGCGGCTGTCGGGGGAAACCCTGCTGCTCTTGCGCCGGCTGGGGCTCAGGACCATCGGCGACCTCGCCGCCCTTCCGCGCCTGTCGCTGATGCGCCGCTTTGCCCGGGCCGAGCCGCAGGACAATCCGCTGATCCGCCTCGATCAGGCGCTGGGGCGGGCGGCCGAGCCGCTGGATGCGCCCGAGCCCGCGCCCGAATACGCCGCCGAGGCCCGGCTGGCCGAGCCGGTGATGGACCCCTCGGACTGGCTGCCCGGATTGCTGGCCGATCTTTGCGCGCAGATGGCGGCGGCGGATCGCGGCTGCCGGCGGCTGTGCCTGTCGGTGTTTCGCGTGGATGGCGAGCGGCGCGACATCCGCGTCGCCCTGGCCGCGCCCACGCGCGACCCCGGCCATTTGCTGCGCCTGTTCGACGGCCGGCTCGGGCGGCTGGACCCCGGCTATGGCTTCGACCTGATCCGGCTTGCGGCCGAGGCGGTCGAGCCGCTGGCCCAGACCCAGCCCGGCCTCGACGGCGCCGCGCCCGCAGGGCTGGCACTGGCGCGGCTGGTGGACCGGCTGGCGGCGCGCTTCGGCGCGGCGGCGATCAGCCGGCCGCTGCCGCGCGAAAGCCATGTCCCCGAACGCGCCGAGACACCTGGCCCGCCGCTGGCCACCATTCCCGCCCCGGTCGCGCGCGCCGACCGGCCGATCCGCCTGCTCAACCCGCCCGAGGAGATCCGCGTGCTCTACGCCATCCCCGAAGGCCCGCCGGCGCAATTCGTCTGGCGCCGGCAGACCCTGCGCGTCGCCCGCCATGCCGGGCCCGAGCGCATCGCTCCGGAATGGTGGCACGACCGCCCCGGCACCCGGCTGCGCGACTATTTCCGCATCGAGGACGACAGCGGCCTGCGCCTGTGGATCTATCGCGAGGGGCTGGTCCATGACGGCCGCGGCGGCGCGCCGCGCTGGTTCCTGCACGGGATCTTCGCCTGATGCCCGACCATCATGCCCGCCCCCAGATCCCGCTGCCCCCGGCCGAGCACCCGAACCCGCCCGCGGATTACGTCGAACTGGCAGTGACCAGCGCCTTCAGTTTCCTGCACGGCGCCTCGCAGCCGCGCGAGCTGGCGTTGGCGGCGCATCTGATGGGCTATGACGCGCTGGGGATCGCCGACCTCAACAGCCTGGCCGGGGTGGTGCGGCTGCATGCCGCGGCGAAGAAGCTGCAACTGCGCCCGGTGATCGGGGCGCGGATCGTGCTGGCGGAGGGCAGCGCCTTCCTGGCCTATCCCACCGACCGCGCCGCCTATGGCCGGCTCGCCTCGCTGATCACCAAGGGCCGGCGGCACGACCTGGACGGGAACTGGCAGAAGAAGGGGCGCTGCGACCTGAGCCTGGACGACCTGGCCACCCATGCCGAAGGCATGCGGCTGATCTGGCTGCCGGGCGACGACCTTGCACCCCTGCCCGGCCTGGCCCGCCGCCTGCCGCAGCTGTCCCATGTCGCGGCCAGCTGGCTTTATCGCGGCGACGACCGGGCGCGGATCAACCACCTCGACCGGGCGGCGCGGGCGGCAGGGCTGGCCATCGTCGCGGTGAACGACGTGCATTACCACGCCCCCGACCGCCGGCCGCTGCAGGACGTGATGACCTGCATCCGCGCGGGCACCACCATCGCCCGGGCCGGCCTGCTGCTGGCGCAGAATGCCGAGCGTCACCTGAAGCCCCCGGCCGAGATGGTCCGCCTGTTCGCCGACTGGCCCCATGCCATCCGCGCCACGCGCGAGATTGCCGACAGCTGCCGCTTCTCGCTGGACGAGCTGCAATACGAATATCCCCGCGAAAGCGTGCCGCCCGGCCTGACCCCGCAGCAG
This sequence comes from Paracoccus sp. P2, assembly GCF_046335115.1. Classification (NCBI taxonomy): domain Bacteria; kingdom Pseudomonadati; phylum Pseudomonadota; class Alphaproteobacteria; order Rhodobacterales; family Paracoccaceae; genus Paracoccus; species Paracoccus sp. P2. The sequence continues at coordinate 153,781 of NZ_JBGOSN010000003.1, forward strand.
CATCTGGAAAACCTGACCTGGCAGGGCGCGGCCTGGCGCTATCCTGCCGGCGTGCCCGAGAAGGTCCGCGCCACGCTGGTCAAGGAACTGGCGCTGATCCGCCGGAAGGAGATCGCCCAATATTTCCTGACCATCCACGACATCGTCCGCTATGCCGAAGACCAGGGCATCCTGAACCAGGGCCGCGGCTCGGCGGCGAATTCGGCGGTCTGCTACGTCCTCGGCATCACCCCGGTCGATCCCGCCAAGCATGAACTGCTGTTCGAGCGATTCATCAGCGAAAACCGCAAGGAGCCGCCCGATATCGACGTGGATTTCGAGCATGAGCGGCGCGAGGAGGTCATCCAGCACATCTATGACGAATATGGCCGCGACCGCGCCGGGCTCTGCGCCACGGTGATCCATTACCGCCCGCGCAGCGCCATCCGCGAGGTCGGCAAGGTCATGGGCCTGTCCGAGGACGTGACCTCGGCGCTGGCCGACACGGTCTGGGGCAGCTGGGGCAAGGACATGTCGGCGGCCTCGACCGACCAGGCCGGGCTCGACCTGGGCGACCCGCTGCTGCGGCGCACGGTCAGGCTGGCCGAGGAGATGATCGGCATGCCGCGCCACCTGTCGCAGCATGTCGGCGGCTTCGTGCTGACCGAGGGGCCGCTGTCGGAAACCGTGCCCATCGGCAATGCCGCCATGCCGGAGCGCAGCTTCATCGAATGGGACAAGGACGACATCGACGAATTGCGCATCCTCAAGGTCGATGTGCTGGCGCTGGGGATGCTGACCTGCATCCGCAAATGCTTCGAACTGGTCCGGGTGCATTACGGCAAGGCGCTGACGCTTTCGGATTTCGACCGGGACGATCCGGAGACCTATGCCATGCTGCAAAGAGGCGACAGCATCGGCACCTTCCAGGTCGAAAGCCGGGCGCAGATGGCCATGCTGCCGCGGCTGAAGCCCAAGGAGTTCTACGACCTGGTGATCCAGGTCGCCATCGTCCGCCCCGGCCCGATCCAGGGCAACATGGTCCATCCTTATCTGCGCCGCCGGGCGGGATTGGAGACGGTGGATTACCCCGCCCCCTCGCCCGAATGCGGCCCCCCGGACGAACTGTTCAAGATCCTGAACCGCACCGAAGGCGTGCCGATCTTTCAGGAACAGGCGATGAAGATTGCCATGGTCGCCGCCGAGTTCTCACCCGCCGAGGTGGACGATCTGCGTAAGGCCATGGCCACCTTTCGCTCGCGCGGGACCATCGAGCGGTTGCAGGACCGGATGGTCGGCCGCATGGTCGAACGCGGCTACGACCGCGACTTCGCCGAGCGTTGCTTCAACCAGATCAAGGGCTTCGGCGATTACGGCTTTCCCGAAAGCCATGCCGCGGCCTTCGCGCATCTGGCCTATGTCTCGGCCTGGCTGAAATGCCATCACCCGGCCGCCTTCGCGGCGGCGCTGCTCAACAGCCAGCCGATGGGCTTCTACGCGCCCGCCCAGATCGTGCGCGACGCGCGCGACCACGGCGTCATCGTGCTGCCGGTGGATGTGAACATCAGCGAATGGGACAACATGCTGGAGCCCTGCGACGGCGCCTTCGCGCTGCGCCTCGGCCTGCGCCAGGTCGAGGGGCTGTCCAAACCGCTGGCCGAACGCATCAAGGCTGCGCGGGACGCGCCCTATGCCGACCTGGCCAATCTCAAGGCCCGCGCCGGGCTCGATGCCCGCGCCATCCGGCTGATCGCGGCGGCCGACGGCTTGCGCTCGATGGGGCTCGACCGGCGGGCTGGGCTGTGGCAGGCACGCGCCCTGCGCGACGCGCCGGACCTGCCGCTGTTCGGGGCCCGGGACGAGGGCGCCGAGCCCGCCGTCGCCCTGCCCGCCATGCCGTTATGCGAGCATGTCACCGCCGATTACCAGACCCTGCGCCTGTCGCTGAAGGCCCATCCCATGGCCTTCCTGCGCCGCAGCCTGGCAGCACAGGGCTATGCCTCGGCGGCGGACCTTGCCGCCCTGCCGAATCGCGGCCGCCTGCGCATGGCCGGCATCGTGCTGGTGCGCCAGCGCCCCGGCAGCGCCAACGGCACCTGCTTCGTCACGCTGGAGGACGAAACCGGCGTGGCGAATCTGGTGATCTGGGAAAAGACCTTCGCGCGATTCCGCAAGGTGGTGATGACCGCCCGCCTGCTGGAGGTCCACGGCCAGCTCCAACGTGCCGAGGGCGTGACCCATATCGTCGCGCATTGGCTGGGCGACCGCTCCGACGCGCTGCTGCGCCTGGCCGGAGAGCCATGCCCGGCCCTGCCGGCCCCGCGCGCCGGCCATCCGCGCCAGGTCAGGATATTGCCGAAATCGCGGGATTTTCACTAAGGGTCGGCCTGTTCAGGCGGCGGGCCATCCTCTAGCCTGCGGGCGAATCCGGGCTGGAGGAACGCCATGCGATGGTCGGCCACGCAATATGCGAAATTCCTGGACGACCGCACCCGACCGGCGCGCGACCTGCTGGCGGCGCTGCCGCTGGAGGCGCCGGACCTCGTGGTGGACATCGGCTGCGGCCCGGGCAATTCAACCGCCCTGCTGGCCGAGCGTTTCCCCGGCGCGCAGGTCGTCGGCCTTGATCCCGATGCCGACATGATCCGCACCGCCCAGGCCGCCCAGGCCGGCTGCCGCTTCGTGCAGGGGAATGTCGAAAGCTGGCGTCCCGAGACGCCGCCCGACCTGATCTTTGCCAATGCCTCGCTGCAATGGGTGCCCGATCACCGGGTGCTGCTGCCGCATCTGGTCGGGCTGCTGCGCCCCGGCGGCGCGCTGGCGGTGCAGATGCCCGACAACCTGGACGAGCCGAGCCATGTGGCCATGCGCCGCAGCGCCGCCGATCCGCGCTGGTCGGCCCGGCTGGCGGCGGCGGCCGGACAGCGCCAGCCGCTGCTGTCGCCGGTGGCACTGCATGCGCTGCTGCGCCCCCTCTGCGCGCGGGTCGATGTCTGGCGCACGACCTATCATGTCGAACTGGACGGGCTGGAGGGCATCGTGGGCTGGTTCCTCGGCTCGGCGCTGCGGCCCTATCTGGACCGGCTGGACAAGGCCGAGCGGCCGGCATTCCTGGCCGCCTATCGCCGCGAGATCGCGCCACATTACCCCGAGATCGCGGGGCGGGTGCTGCTGCCTTTCCCGCGCAGCTTCCTGGTCGCCACGGCCCTTTGACGGGCCAGGCCGGCAGGTCCAAAGGGGCGGCAACCCAAAGGGAAAGACCGCGCCCTTGCGGGGCGCGGCCTTGCATGATCCCGTCGAAAGGGCAGATCTTACTTGATCTTGCCTTCCTTGTACTCGACATGCTTGCGGGCAACCGGGTCGTATTTGTTGACCGTCATCTTTTCGGTCATCGTGCGGGCATTCTTCTTGGTGACATAGAAATGCCCGGTCCCGGCGCTCGAGTTCAGACGGATCTTGATCGTCGTCGGCTTCGCCATCTGTTTCGCTCCTGCTGCGGGGCAAAATGCGTCTCGCCAACCCCGTGAAATTCTCTTGAAGCCCGCCTTTTAGCGGCGAAGCCGGCGAAGTCAACCGGGAATCAACCAGGAATCGACCGTCTCGACTTGCCATCGGTTGAAGAGACAACCGTAAAGGCGAGCCTTTTACTGCAAACTCGACTGACAATTCTCTGAACTGATTTGCGCGGACGGCCTGTAAGCCGGATCCTGTTCCGGGGTTGCCCCCTTCGATGACCATTCCTCTGGTCCCGCCATTGCTGACGGGATCTAGCTGCCAACCCGGACCTGCTGGGGCAAAGGCGGCCCTGTCTTGCGACGCGCGGTCCCTATTCGGCATTGCTCCCGGTGGGGCTTGCCGTGCCGGGGCTGTTGCCAGCCCCGCGGTGGGCTCTTACCCCACCGTTTCACCCTTGCCCATGCATGCATGGGCGGTCTCTTCTCTGTGGCGCTTTCCCTGGGGTTGCCCCCGCCGGGCGTTACCCGGCACCGTGCCTTCATGGAGTCCGGACTTTCCTCGACGTTGCCGCCGCGGTCATCCGGCCATCCGCGCAAGGGTCAGATAGGGCCCCGCGCCTTCGGGGTCAAGCGCCGTGCCGATCGCGCCGCCGCATGGGTACTTGGACAACGCAGAAAGGGTCAGGCCCGCGTCCAGCCACGCGCGATCCGGGGCAGCGAATCCTCGATCCAGCCCAAAAGCGCGCCGACCCGCAGCGCCGCCTCGTGTCCGAGCGGGGTCAAGGCATATTCCACATGCGGCGGCACGGTCTGGAAATCGCGGCGCAGCACCATGCCGTCCGCCTCCAGCCCCTGAAGCGTCTGGGCCAGCATCCGCTCGCTGATGCCGCCGATGCGCCGGCGCAGGGCGGAAAAGCGATGCGGCCCCTCGGCCAGCACGCGCAGCACCAGCATGCCCCAGCGCCCGGTCAGCCGGCGCAGCACATCGCGCGAGGGGCATTCCGCCGCCATCAGGTTGCCTCGGTCGAAGGGATCGGAATTTTTCACACTAACATCTCCGTCAGTACTTACGATCAGTAAGTTAGGTATCTACCTTTCGCCGCACAAGCCATTCACGAAAGGAAAGACAGATGACCGTCGCCGTCACCGGAGCCACCGGCCAGCTTGGCCGCCTGACCATCGCCCGGCTGAAGAGCCTGCTGCCAGCGGGCGGGATCGTCGCGCTGGCCCGCAATCCCGGAAAGGCCGCCGACCTTGGCGTCGAGACCCGCGCCTTCGACTACGACCGGCCCGAGACACTGGCCGCCGCATTGCCGGGCGTGGAGCGGCTGCTGCTGATCTCGTCGAGCGAACTCGGCAAGCGCGCCGGCCAGCACCGCGCGGTGATCGAGGCCGCGAAGGCTGCCGGAGTCGGGCAGATCGTCTATACCAGCCTGCTGCATGCCGACCGCTCGCCGCTGTCTCTGGCCGAGGAACATGTGGCGACCGAAGCCATGCTGGCCGAATCGGGCATTCCCCACGCCGTCCTGCGCAATGGCTGGTATGCCGAGAACTATACCGGCGCGATCCCGGCGGCGCTGGCGCATGGCGCGCTGATCGGCGCGGCGGGCGAGGGCCGGATCTCGGCTGCCGCGCGCGCGGATTATGCCGAGGCCGCCGCCCTGGTGCTGGCCGGCGAGGGCCATTTGGGCAAGGCCTATGAACTGGCCGGCGACGAGGGCTGGACCCTGGCAGGGCTTGCCGCCGAGCTTTCGGCGCAAAGCGGCAGGGCGATCCCCTATCGCGACCTGTCGCAGGCCGATTACGCCGCGGCGCTGACGGGCGCGGGCCTGCCCGAGGGGCTGGCCGCAGCGATCGCAAGCTGGGATGCCGGCGCCGCGCAAGGCGCGCTGTTCGACGACAGCCGCACGCTGTCGCGGCTGATCGGACGCCCGACCGCGACGCTGGCCGAAGTGGTGGCCGAAGTGGTGGCCGAGGCGGTGCGCGACGCGCTTTAGAACGGCACGTCGTCCAGTGCGCCGCCCCCCTGGGCGGGCTGCGAGGCGGGCTGCACATAGCCCGCCTTCACCGTCTTGAAACCGGTGGGGAACTGGATGGTCAGCGTGTCCTCGGCAATGCCCATGATCGTGCCATTGCCGAATTTCTGGTGAAACACCCGGTCGCCCACCGAAAACCGCGCCGCCGGCTCGGCGTCGATCACTACCGGGGTGCGGTGGACGGGCTGGGCCCGCTGGGCGGAGCGTTCCTGCATGCGTTTCCAGCCGGGCGAATTGTAGACATCCGCCCGCGCCGCGCGTTCGTGCATCACCGATTGCGCGAAGGGCTGCCCGAAGGACTGCGCCGCCGCGCCATAGCCGCCGCCGTAAAGGCCGGGCGGCGTCAGCACCTCGACATGATCCTCGGGCAGTTCGTCGATGAAGCGCGAGGGCAGCGAGGACTGCCATTGCCCATACATGCGGCGGTTGCCGGCGAAGCTGATCGTCACCAGCTCCTCGCCGCGGGTGATGCCGACATAGGCCAGGCGCCGCTCCTCCTCGAGCCCCTTCATGCCGCTTTCGTCCATGCTGCGCTGGCTGGGGAACAGCCCGTCCTCCCATCCGGGCAGGAAGACGATGGGGTATTCCAGCCCCTTGGCGGCGTGAAGGGTCATGATGCTGACCTCCTCGGACTGCTCGCCCTTGTCATTGTCCATGACCAGCGCGACATGTTCGAGGAAACCCTGGAGGTTTTCGAATTCCTCCAGCGCCTTCATCAATTCCTTCAGGTTGTCCAGCCGCCCCGGCGCGTCGGGCGACTTGTCGTTCTGCCACATGGCGGTATAGCCGGATTCGTCCAGGATCCGCTCGGCCAGCTCGACATGGTTCACCGAGGCGTCCAGCGCATCGGCATGCCAGCGGCCCATCGCCTCGGTGAACTGGCGCAGCGCCCCTGCCCCCTTGCCGCCAAGCGCGCCGGTGGCGACGGCCGAGGCGGCGCCTTCCAAGAGCGACAGGCCGCGTTCCCGCGCCTCGATCTGGATCTTCTGCACCGCCTTGTCGCCCAAGCCGCGCTTGGGCACGTTCACGATACGCTCGAAGGCCAGGTCGTCGGTGGGGCTGACCGCCAGCCGGAAATAGGCCATGGCGTCGCGGATTTCCTGGCGTTCATAGAACCTTGGCCCGCCGATCACCCGATAGGGCAGGCCGATGGTCATGAAGCGGTCCTCGAAGGCCCGCATCTGGTGGCTGGCGCGCACGAGGATGGCGATGTCGTTCAGGCTGCGCCGGCCGATGCTGTGGCGATGCCCGCCGTGGAAGGCCTCGATCTCCTCGCCGATCCAGCGCGCCTCGGCCTCGCTGTCCCAATGGCCGATCAGGCGGACGCGCTCGCCCTCCTCGGCCTCGGTCCACAGCGTCTTGCCGAGCCGCCCCTTGTTCGCCGCGATCAGCCCGGAGGCGGCGGCGAGGATATGCGGGGTCGAGCGGTAGTTCTGTTCCAGCCGGATCACCTGCGCGCCGGGGAAATCGCTCTCGAAGCGCAGGATGTTGCCGACCTCGGCGCCGCGCCAGCCATAGATCGACTGGTCGTCGTCGCCCACGCAGCAGATGTTGCGATGCCCGGACGCCAGCAGCCGCAGCCACATGTATTGCGCGACGTTGGTGTCCTGGTATTCGTCCACGAGGATATAGCGGAAACGGTCCTGCCAGGTCCGCAGCACGTCGGGATGCGCCTGGAACAGGTTGACGCAATGCATCAGCAGGTCGCCGAAATCGACCGCGTTCAGTTCCAGCAGCCGGCGCTGATAGGCGGCGTAAAGCCGTCCGCCGCGGCCGTCGAAGGCGCGTTCCTCGCCCTTGGGCAGCTTTGCCGGGGACAGGCAGCGGTTCTTCCAGCCGTCGATCAGATGCGCGAGCTGCCGCGCCGGCCAACGCTTTTCGTCGATATTCTCGGCCTGGATCAGTTGCTTCAGCAGCCGGATCTGGTCGTCGGTGTCCAGGATGGTGAAGCTGGGCTTCAGGTGCAACTCGCCGTCGCCGATGAGTTCGGCATGGCGGCGCAGGATCTTGACGCTGATCGAGTGGAAGGTGCCGAGCCAGGGCATGCCCTCGACCATCTCGCCCAGAAGCCGGCCGACGCGGTCCTTCATCTCGCGCGCGGCCTTGTTGGTGAAGGTCACGGCCAGGATCTGCCCCGGTCGCGCGCGGCCGAGATTCAGCAGATGCGCGATGCGCGTGGTCAGGGCGCGGGTCTTGCCGGTGCCGGCGCCGGCCAGCAGCAGCACCGGCCCGTCCAGCGCCTCGACCGCGGCGCGCTGCGCCGGGTTCAGCCCGTCCAGATAGGGCGCCGGCCGCGCGCCCATGGCACGCTGGGAAAGCGGCACCGGGGCGGCTGCGGCCTCGAAAGCGTCCGAGTCGTCGAAATTGCTCATGCCCGCACCATAGCCCCGCATCCGCGCTCGGGAAAGCCTGTCGTTCCCATTTCGTTCACATGCCGCCTACCGCGGCGGCGAGTCCCCAGAAAACCAGAAGGGCCAGGGCGAGAAAAACCGCACCCACCGCGTAAAGCCGGATGCGTTCGCGGCGGTTGCGCGGGTGGTGCCAATCCAGAAACCCCTGACCGTCGAACAGCGGATTGGCGTGGAGCATCCCGAACGCGAGGGGACCGGACGACCGCCCCTCGGCCAGCCGCCGCAGGCGCCATTCAGGATAGCGATGGCTCAGGCAAAGCCAGATTGCCGCCAGCCGGGCCGCCAGGAGACAGGCCATTCCGCTGGACAACCACAGCATTACGCCCTGAGGCCGGCGAAGATCGCGGGGTCCAGGCTGGCATGGGCGAAGGTCTCGCCCTGGGTCAGCACCGAGACCGCGTCATGGGAATGCAGCGATTCCTGGTGACTGGCGACGACGCGGAAATCGGCGATGCGCGGCTCGGCCATCAGTTCGGCGGCAAAGGCGCGCACCGCATCCTCGACGAAGATCGGGTTAGCGGCGTTCAGCTCGGCAAAGGCCTGCTCGTCCTCGCGCTTGACCATGACCTGGGTTTCGGTGGCAACGGCGCGGCGGCACAGCGCCACCATGTCCTCGAACCACAGCGTGTCGCCCTGCATCACCGCCGAAATGCGCGCCACCGACCGCTGCGAATGCGGCGTCGCCAGCTGGCCGCGCATCTGGCGGGCATGCTCGCTGAGCTCCAGCGAGCAGGGGCAGGTCGAGGAATACACATAGTCGAAATGCATGATCCGCAGCCGCTGCCCGGCCCGTTCGGCCAGTTCCAGCGCGATGTCGTAATACTGCCAGCCCGACAGGCCCGAGCGCAGCGATTCGACCCGCATCGGATAGCTGAGCCGCATCATGATGCGGGCATCGAAACTGCCGAGGTCGGATTTGTAATCCTCCAGCGCCGCCTCGAGCACGCCCATCGAGAACTGCTTTTCCGCATGGGCGTAGAACGAGCGCATGATGCGGCTCATGTTGATGCCCTTGCGGTCGGCTTCCAGGCTGACGGTGCCGGTGACGCTGGTTTCCAGCGCGATTTCGCCGCCCTCCTGCGTCTGGTAGCGGATCGGCAGGCGGAAATTCGAGATACCGACATGCTGGATCGGCGCGCGGGCGCCGACGATCAGGCTGGCCGGGCCGTTCTGCAGGTCCGGCAGGCTGGCCTTGTAGCTGTCGTCCACGCGGAAATCGGCCGGGTATTCGCGGCTCAACGCCGGATAGGCGCGTTCGGTGGCGACGGGGCGGGCCTCGGTCATGGTCGTCTCCCTGGCAGGACGGCTCCTATCTGGGGGCTCGGCACCGGAAAAGAAAGGGGGCTCCGGCACGTCCGCCCGGCACTCAGCCCAGCGACCGGCGGATGTCCGCGATCAGGTCGCCCGCATCCTCCAGGCCGATCGACAGGCGCAAGAGGCCGGGAGTGATGCCCAGCGTGGCGCGCACTTCTTCGGACAGGCGCTGATGCGTGGTGGTCGAGGGGTGGGTGACGATGGATTTCGCATCGCCCAGGTTGTTCGAGATCTGGAAGATCCGCATCCGGTCCATCGCCGCGAAGGCCGCCTGCTTGGAGCCCAGGTCCAGGGCGACCATGGTGCCGCCCGCACCCATCTGCCGTATGGCCAGGTCGTGCTGCGGATGGTCGGGCAGGCCGGGATAGATGACACGGGCGATCCCCGGCTCGTCCCTGAGCGCGGCAGCAAGCTGCAAGGCGCTGTCGGCCTGGGCGCGCACGCGCAGCTCCATGGTGGCCAGCCCGCCCAGCATCATCCAGGCATTGAAGGGGCTGATCGCGCCGCCGGTATGTTTCAGATAGGGCTCGGCCACCTCGCGCACGAATTGGCGCGTGCCGCAGATCACCCCGCCCAGGCAGCGGCCCGAGCCGTCGATATGCTTGGTCGCGGAATAAACCACCACATCGGCGCCCTGCCGGGCCGCGCGGGAATAGACCGGGGTGGCAAAGACATTGTCCACCACCACCAGCGCGCCCACCGCATGGGCCAGTTCCGCGACGGCGGCAATGTCCACCACCTCGAGCGTCGGATTCGACACCGATTCGAAGAACACCGCGCGGGTCGTCGGCCGGATCGCGGCGCGCCATTGCTCAAGGTCGGTGCCGTCGACATAGGTCACTTCGACCCCGAACCGGGCCAGCAGGTCCAGCACATAGAGGCAGGAGCCGAACAGCGCCCGCGACGAGACGATATGGTCGCCCGGCTTGGCAAAGCACATCAGCGCCCCGTTGACCGCCGCCATGCCGCTGGCGGTGGCGAAGGCGTCCTCGGTCCCTTCCAGGTCGGCGATGCGGTCCTCGAACATGCGCGAGGTCGGGTTGCCGTAGCGGGCATAGATGAACTCGTCCGGCCCGGTCCCCAGGAAACGCGCCTCGGCCTGTTCGGCACTGTCATAGGAAAAGCCCTGGGTCATGAACAGGGCCTCGGCCATCTCGCCATACTGGCTGCGGCGGATGCCGTGATGGACGGCGCGGGTGCGCGGATGCAGAGGCTGGTTCGGCTCCTGGGGTTTCGACTCCGGGGACATGGCTCGCTCCTGATGCTCAGGGATTGGGGTTAACCCCGCCCGGCCAGCCATGCAAGGGTGCAGCCGGCGCTATTCGCCGTCGCGGGGCTGGGCGTGACGCTCGAACAGGCGGGCGTTGGCGATGAAGAAGACCACCATGATCGCCGGCAGGCCGAAGGTCTTGAAATTCACCCAGGCGGTTTCCGACATCAGCCGCCAGACCGCCTCGTTGGCCGCGGCAAGGCACAGGAACAGCAGCGCCATGCGCAGGGTCAGGATGCGCCAGCCCTCGGCGTTCATCGGCAGCGCCTCGGACAGGACCAGTTCCAGCCAGTTGCGGCGCAAGGCCAGGCTGGTGCCCAGAAGGCCGGCGAAGATCAGGTAGATGATCGTCGGCTTCATCTTGAAGAATTTCGGATCGTTCAGCCAGACCGACAGCCCGCCGAAGACCACGACCAGCACCAGCGTCGCGATCTGCATGGGCGACAGCCTGCCCGTCAGCCGCCACAGCGCCAGCGTGCTGAGCGCCAGCACCGGCACGAAGACCAGCGTGGCCAGGATGAAACCGGAATAGTCCCGCCCCGCCAGGCTGACGGTCTGGTCGCGAAACCGCATGAAGACCAGGAAGAACAGGATCAGCGGGCCGAATTCCAATGCGGCCTTGAGCCAGGGGGCGATCTTGCGCGATTCGGTCAAGGGGGGCTCCTGTCTGGGATGATCATCTGCGGCACGGGCCGGGTTTTGCCCCGGCGCCTGCGCCGGCGCAAGCGGGCGGCGTCCGGCGGCGCGGTTCAATCCAGCCGGATCGCGGCCAGGATCGGTCCGCTGGCCGAGCGCGCATCGCCCCGGCCCAGTTCCTGCGCCAGGATGGCATGGCGGGTATCGGCGGGGAAATCGGCGCTGTTCTGGCTGTCGCGGCGGACGGTCATGCGCAGGGGTGTGCGGCCGTCCCATTCGGCGATGCGCTCGGCCGCCAGCACCACGTTGCGGTATTCCAGCGCGATGCCACGGTTCTCGCCGGCCTTGATCGCCACCCGCCGCTGCGGCGCATAGCGCACCAGGATGATCGCCACCCGGTCGGCGATGGCGCCGCGCGGCGTCAGCTCGATGCGATAGCCGTCCTTGCCCTGGCTGGACGAGACCATGACCGGCGCCGGCCGCGCCATCTGCGTCTGCAGCAGGCCCATCAGTTCGGCCGGGCGCAGCGCGATCAGCGTATCGGTGCCCCCTACGACGATCTGCGGCGTATAGATCGCGCGCTCGCCGGCCTGGTGGGCATAGACCTGCTGGCGGCGGGTGAACTCGGGGCGGGCGAATTCATCGGCCCAGCCCAGATAATCCCAGTAGTCGACATGCCAGGACAGCGCCAGGACGTCCTCGCGATCGGCCAGATCGGCCAGCAATTCGTCGGCGGGCGGGCATGACGAACAGCCCTGCGAGGTGAAAAGCTCGACCACCACCGGCGGGTGACCCACCGGCCCCATCATGCCGGCCCGCGGTTGCACCTCGGCAAAGGAAACCATGGCCGAGGCGGCCAGCGCACCGGGGTCGATGACCGGCGGCATGCCCTCGGCGGGCACGCCCGGCGCGCCTTCGGGGGCCTCGATCAGGCCGATGATGCCATCATCATCCTCTTCCTCGGTGGCGACGGCGGACGGGGCCGGGGGCGCAAAGGCCGCCGCATCGCCGCCTGTCCCCGAGGGCGCCGGCGAAGCTTCCGGCGCGGCTGCGGCTGCGGGCTCGGTGGCCGCCGCGACCCCCGCGTCCTGCGCCAGGGCCGGCGCGGCAAATCCGCCCAGCAACACCCACAGGGCGCAGGCCAGCCCCGGCAGGATCGCCGCGCTTCGTCCCTGCCCCCAAGCCGTCCTCTTGATGCGCCTTGCCGTCATATCGCCCGTTTTCCCGGCCCTTCCGATCCGCAACAGCTAAACCGCCGGGCAGGGGAACGACAAATCAATGCTTTGTTAGTGCCGCGTTCCCTCCGCGTGACCGTGATGCAAAACCCACATCTTGCCGCCGCAGCAGGAATTTGGCATACAATGGCATACAAAGTCTGCCCCGCCCCCTTGAACCCCATGCCGAAAAGGGGCAAATGGCAGGCAGCACCGCCATTCAGCCACCTTTTTCAAGGATAGGGAGCCGAGTCCATGCCCATCGAAACCGGAACCGATACCGCCAAGACGCGCCGCCAGCTTCAGGTGGGCTCTCGGAGCTATGCCTATTACTCGATCGACGCCGCCACCCAGGCCGGCCTGGGCGATTTCTCGAAGCTGCCGGCCTCGCTCAAGGTGGTGCTGGAAAACCTGCTGCGCTTCGAGGACGGCGGCCGCACGGTCAGCGTCGAGGACATCAAGGCCTTCGCCGAATGGGCGCGGCAGGGTGGCCAGAACCCGCGCGAGATCGCCTATCGCCCGGCCCGCGTGCTGATGCAGGACTTCACCGGCGTCCCGGCGGTGGTGGACCTGGCCGCGATGCGCGACGGCATCAAGGCGCTTGGCGGCGACGCACAGAAGATCAACCCGCTGAACCCGGTGGACCTGGTCATCGACCACTCGGTGATGATCGACGATTTCGGCAACCCACGCGCCTTCCAGCGCAACGTCGAGCTGGAATATGAGCGCAACCTGGAACGCTATACCTTCCTGAAATGGGGGCAAAAGGCGTTCAACAACTTTCGCGTGGTGCCGCCCGGCACCGGCATCTGCCACCAGGTGAACCTGGAATACCTGGCCCAGACCGTCTGGACCGATACCGACCAGGCGGGCGAGACCGTCGCCTATCCCGACACGCTGGTCGGCACCGACAGCCACACCACCATGGTCAACGGCCTGGCCGTGCTGGGCTGGGGCGTCGGCGGGATCGAGGCCGAGGCGGCGATGCTGGGCCAGCCCGTCTCGATGCTGATCCCCGAGGTCGTGGGCTTCAAGCTGACCGGCAAGATGATGGAAGGCACCACGGCAACCGACCTGGTGCTGAAGGTCGTGGCCATGCTGCGCAAGAAGGGCGTGGTGGGCAAGTTCGTCGAATTCTACGGCGAGGGGCTAGACCACCTGCCGCTGGCGGACCGCGCCACCATCGCCAACATGGCGCCCGAATACGGCGCGACCTGCGGCTTCTTCCCCATCGACGCCGAGACGCTGCGCTACCTGCGCAACACCGGCCGCGACGAGGAGCGCATCGCGCTCGTCGAGGCCTATGCCAAGCAGAACGGCTTCTGGCGCGGCGCGGATTACGAGCCGGTCTATACCGACACGCTGCACCTTGACATGAGCGATATCGTCCCCGCGATCTCGGGTCCGAAGCGCCCGCAGGACTACACGCCGCTGAACCTGGCCGCCCGCGCCTTCTACAAGACCGTGGCGGAATATCGCGGCGTGGACATGTCGGCCGCGGCCGAGGAAATGGTCGAGGAAGGCGGCGGCGTGGTCGCCACTTCGGGCACCGACGTGCGCAAGTCCGTGGCGGTCGAGGGCAAGGACTACACCATCCGCGACGGTTCGGTGGTGATCGCGGCGATCACCTCCTGCACCAATACCTCGAACCCCTATGTGATGATCGGCGCCGGCCTGGTGGCGCGCAAGGCGCGCGCGCTCGGCCTGACCCGCAAGCCCTGGGTCAAGACCTCGCTCGCGCCCGGCTCGCAGGTGGTGGGCGAATACCTGGAGGCGGCCGGGTTGCAGGAGGATCTGGACGCCATCGGCTTCAACCTGGTCGGCTATGGCTGCACCACCTGCATCGGCAACTCGGGGCCGCTGGGCGATGCGGCGATCTCCAAGGCGATCCATGACAACGACCTGGTCGCCACCGCCGTGCTGTCGGGCAACCGCAACTTCGAGGGCCGCATCTCGCCCGACGTGCGCGCGAACTACCTGGCCTCGCCGCCGCTGGTCGTGGCCTATGCCATCGCCGGCGACGTGAACATCAACCTGACCAAGGATCCGATCGGCCAGACCCCCGAGGGCAAGGATGTCTACCTCAAGGACATCTGGCCGACCTCGCAGGAGGTCGCGGAACTGGTCGAGGCCACCGTCACCCGCGAGGCCTTCCAAAGGAAATATGCCGACGTGTTCAAGGGCGACGAGCGCTGGCAGGCGGTCGAGATCACCGACAGCGAGACCTATGACTGGCCGCCGACCTCGACCTATATCCAGAACCCGCCCTATTTCCGCGGCATGTCCAAGGAGCCGGGCCAGATCAGCAATATCGACGGCGCCCGCATCCTGGCGATCCTGGGCGACATGATCACCACCGACCACATCTCGCCCGCGGGTTCGTTCAAGCCGACCACCCCGGCCGGCAAATACCTGACCGAGCGCCAGGTCGCGCCCAAGGACTTCAACAGCTACGGCTCGCGCCGCGGCAACCACGAAGTGATGATGCGCGGCACCTTCGCCAATATCCGCATCCGCAACGAGATGCTGGACGGGGTCGAGGGCGGCTATACCCTGGGCCCGGACGGGCAGCAGACCTCGATCTTCGACGCCTCGATGGAATATCAGGCGCAGGGCACGCCGCTGGTCATCTTCGGCGGCGTCGAATACGGCGCCGGCTCGTCGCGCGACTGGGCGGCCAAGGGCACCAACCTGCTGGGCGTCAAGGCGGTCATCGCCGAGAGCTTCGAGCGCATCCACCGCTCGAACCTGGTCGGCATGGGCGTGATCCCCTTCGAGTTCACCGGCGGCGAGAACCGCAAGACGCTGGGGCTCAAGGGCGACGAGGTGATCTCGATCGACGGGCTGGCGGGCGAGTTCAAGCCGCTGTCTCAGGTCGCCTGCACCATCCGCTATGCCGATGGCAGCGAGAAGGTGATCCAGCTCAAGGCCCGCGTCGATACCGAGGTCGAGATCGAATACCTGGAGAACGGCGGCGTGCTGCATTACGTGCTGCGCAACCTGGCGAAAGCCTGATCCAGCGCCATCGGACAAGAATGACGGGCCGTCCCTTCGGGGGCGGCCTTCGCTTTTCCGGCGCCGTCCCAGGGGTATTTTAGGAACGAAGAAGCCAGGCTGCCGGAAGAGTATTTGCAAAACGGTGAAACGCAGCGCCGTTCACAATCGGGCAAGCGTAGAGCGAGCGGCTTGCATGGCGGCGGAGCATTCTGGCAAATCGGCACGCAGGGACTGATAAGGGGAAAGCGATGCGCGGGCTGGCGGTGGCTTTGATCGGAGCGATGGGATTGTCGGCGCCGGCAGGCGCACAAGAGAATCCGGCCGGGAACGAGCGGCTCTGGACCTGCGAGACCTCGATCGCCGGCGAGCAGACGGCGATCAACTATGTCCGCGATGACGCGTTTCGCGCGAATGTCGGCCGGCTGGAGAAGAATTTCTCCGGCTGGGGGCGGATCTCCTGTCCCGGCTACGTCACCCTGCGCGAGATCCTGCGGCGCAACCAGATGGCGGACGACGGCAGCTATTGCCTGCTCTGGGACAAGCAGCACGACACCTATATCGGCGCGCAGAAGGGGCCGCGCAAAGGGAATGCGCTATGTCGCAAGACCTTTTGCGAACGGGTGAACACGGCGCGGCAGGCAACCTTCCGCAATGCCAATGCGCTGGCGGTCGCCGGCTATGACGCGGTGACGCAGCGGCCCGGCGCCACGATCCTGGCCGCAACCTCGGGGCAGATGGTCGGCACGCTCGAGGCGGCGGGGGCGGCGGCCATGGGCATGGCGGCCTCGCCGGTGGCAGTGGGCTCGCTGGTGATCGGTTCGGCCGCCGTGGGTGGAAGCCTGTGGTATTGCGCCGAGGAATAGCGCCCCGCCGCCGGCGCTGCGTTTCACCGTTTTGCAAATACTCTTCCGGCACCCCGGCTTCTTCGTTCCTAAAATACCCCTGGGACGGCGCCGGAAAAGCGAAGGCCGCCCCCGAAGGGACGGCCCTGAAATCCTGTGATCCCGGAAGGATCAGTTCTTGGCGTAGAATTCGACGACCAGGTTCGGCTCCATCTGCACGGCATAGGGCACATCGCCCAGGGCCGGAGTGCGCACGAAGGTGGCGGTCATCTTGTTGTGGTCCACTTCCAGGTAGTCCGGCACGTCGCGCTCGGCCAGGCCGACCGATTCCAGCACGATGGCCAGCTGGCGCGACCGCTCGCGGACCGAGATCACGTCGCCTTCCTTGACGCGGTAGGAGGCGATGTTCACGCGCTTGCCGTTCACCTCGACATGGCCGTGGTTCACGAACTGGCGGGCGGCGAAGATGGTCGGCACGAATTTGGCGCGATAGACCACCGCGTCCAGGCGGCGCTCCAAGAGGCCGATCAGGTTCTCGCCGGTGTCGCCCCGGACGCGCTCGGCCTCGGCATAGATGCGGCGGAACTGCTTCTCGGTCAGGTCGCCGTAATAGCCCTTCAGCTTCTGCTTGGCGCGCAGCTGGGTGCCGAAATCCGACAGCTTGCCCTTGCGGCGCTGGCCGTGCTGGCCGGGACCGTATTCGCGGCGGTTGAGCGGCGACTTGGCGCGGCCCCAGATGTTCTCGCCCATGCGGCGGTCGATCTTGTACTTGGCAGCGGTGCGTTTGGTCATCGCTGATCTCCTTCTTTATGTTCTGTTCTCGAAGGGCGTTGTCCTTTGGCATATTGCCCGACAGGATTCCCCTTGCGGGGTCCACCAACACCAATGAAGCGGCGCTTATAGCCGCCCGGCGCCCGGTGTCAAGCACCCCTTGAGCCGCGGCCCCGATGCTCCTAAATGAAAGGCAGCGAACAGAAAAGGGCCCGAGATGTTTTCGATCCCCGGCAAATCCCCCGTGACCATCACCCAGGCGGCCGAGCGGCAGATCGCCCGGCTGATGGCGCAGAAATCCGCCAGCGGCCTGCGCATCGGCCTGAAGAAGGGCGGCTGCGCCGGCATGGAATACACCATGGAGCTGGCCGAGACCGCCTCGCCCGGCGACGAGGTGGTCGAACAGGGCGAAGCGCGGGTTCTGATCGCCCCCACCGCGCAGATGTTCCTGTTCGGGACCGAGATCGATTATGAATCCGGCCTGCTGGAATCCGGCTTCAGGTTCCGCAACCCCAATGTCACCGACAGTTGCGGCTGCGGCGAATCGGTCAACTTCGCTCCGCTGGAAGGTTCGCGCGCCAAGGTTTGAACCTTTTTGCCGCAAGTTAGCGCCCACATCGCCCTGCCGGCTTGATCGCGCGAAATCCCCGGCCTAATCCCCTGCCAGATCATGAAAAGGGAGAGAGGCAGATGGCCCCGCGCAAACTTGCCGCCGGCAACTGGAAGATGAACGGAACCCTGGCCTCACTGGCCGAGATCGGCCGGCTGCTCGCCGATCACCCGGCGCCGGGCTGCGACGTGCTGATCTGCCCGCCTGCCACCCTGCTCCATGCCATGGCCGCCAGCGCGCAGGGCAAGATCGCCCTCGGCGGCCAAGACTGCCACGCCAAGACCGCGGGTGCCCATACCGGCGACATCGCCGCCGCGCAGCTCAGGGACGCGGGCGCGAGCCATGTGATCCTTGGCCATTCCGAGCGTCGCACCGACCATGCCGAGACCGACGCCCAGGTCGCCGCCAAATCCGTCGCCGCGCATGAGGCGGGCCTCGTCGCGGTGATCTGCGTCGGCGAGACCGAGGCGCAGCGCGACGCCGGCCAGACGCTCGACGTGATCTCGGCCCAGCTTGCCGGCTCGGTTCCCGATGGTGCCACGGCCGCCAACACGGTGATCGCCTATGAACCGGTCTGGGCCATCGGCACCGGCCGCACGCCCACTTCCGACCAGATCGCCGAGGTCCATGCCCTGATGCGCGAGCGCCTCTCGGCGCGCTTCGCCGACGGTGCCGACATGGCGCTGCTCTATGGCGGCTCGGTCAAGCCCGGCAATGCGGCCGAGATCTTTGCCATTCCGCATGTGAACGGCGCGCTGGTCGGCGGCGCCAGCCTCAAGGCCGAGGATTTCGGCCCGATCATCGCCGCGCTTTCCGCAGCGTAACGCCGGCGAAAGGAACGCCATTCCATCCGAACCCTCCGGTTTGGAATGGCGTTGCCCTTTTGCCGGGCGCCTGCCCCTTGCCAAGCCCGGCCCGGCGGGCATAGGTCTCGCCTGACATTCAAGGCAGGGGCGATGACAGAGCCGGCAATCTCATTCCAGGGCGTGACGCGCCGCTATCCGCAAAAGGGCGGCGGCGACGTGGTGGCGCTGCACGACATCTGGCTGGACGTGCCGCAGGGCGCGATCACCGGCATCATCGGCCGGTCCGGCGCCGGCAAATCGACGCTGTTGCGCATGGTGAACGGGCTGGAACGCCCCAGCGCCGGCAAGGTGATCGTGAACGAGCGCGACGTGGGCGCCGCCTCGGACGCGAGCCTGCGCCGCATCCGGCGCGAGGTCGGCATGATCTTCCAGCATTTCAACTTGCTGGCCAGCCGCACCGTGGCCGAGAACATCGCCCTGCCGCTGGAGATCGCCGGAGAGGACCGCGCGAAGATCGCCCCCCGCGTCACGGAGCTGATCGAGCGCGTCGGCCTGACCGCCCAGGCCGGCCGCTACCCGGCCGAGCTTTCCGGCGGGCAGAAGCAGCGGGTCGGCATCGCCCGGGCCTTGGCCACCGGGCCGCGCGTGCTGCTGTCGGACGAGGCGACCTCGGCCCTCGACCCCGACACCACCCGGCAGGTGCTGGAGCTTCTGCAGCGCATCAACCGCGAGCTTGGCCTGACCATCCTGCTCATCACCCATGAGATGGCGGTGGTGCGCGACATCTGCAGCCATGTCGCGGTGATCGAGGGCGGCCGCATCGTCGAGGCGGGCGAGACCTACGCGGTCTTCTCGAAACCCGCCCATCCCACCACGCGCTCGTTCCTGACCGGCGTGACCGGCGTCGCGGTGCCGCAATTCGTCGCCGGCCAGATGCGGGACGCGCCGCAGGGCCCCGAGGCCGAAGCGGTGGTGCAGATCACCTTCATCGGCAGCCATGCGACCGACCCGATGCTGGCGCGGCTGACCTCGGAACGCGGGGTCAGCGTCAACATCCTGGCCGGCGCCATCGAGGAGATCGGCACCAGGCCCTTCGGCAGCCTGATCGTCGCCCTGCCCGCCCAGCGGCTGGAGGAATCGCGCCGCTTCCTGGAAGAACACGGGCTTCTGACCGAGGTGCTTGGCTATGTCGGCTAACCTGATCCCGATCCTCTGGCAGGCGACGCTGCAGACGCTCTACATGGTCGCCCTGTCCACGCTGCTCGGCACGCTGATCGGCGGGCCGCTGGGCGTGTTCCTGGCCACCTCGCGCCGGGGCGAGCTGCTCTCGGCGCCTTGGCTGAACACCGTGCTGGGGCTGATCGTGAACGCGGCGCGCTCGACGCCCTTCATCATCCTGGTGGTGGCGATCATCCCCTTCACGCGGCTGATCGCCGGCACCTCGATCGGCACCACCGCCGCCATCGTGCCACTGACCATCGCGGCCGCGCCCTTCATCGCCCGCCTGATCGAGACCGCCATCCGCGAGGTCGATGCCGGGCTGATCGAGGCCGCCCGCGCCATGGGCGCCACGCCCGGCCAGATCGTGCGCAAGGTGCTGATCCCCGAGGCCATGCCCGGCATCATCCTGGGCCTGACGCTCGCCGTGGTCAGCCTGATCGGCTATTCGGCCATGGTCGGCGCGGTCGGCGGCGAGGGCCTGGGCGATCTCGGCATCCGCTACGGCTACCAGCGCTTCATGCCCGAGGTGATGCTGGCGGTGGTGGTGATCCTGATCGTGCTGGTGCAACTGGTGCAATCGGCCGGCGAATGGATCGCCGCCCGTTTCGACAAGCGCGCGCCCCGCAACCGGGGCCGATAACCGGAAAGGACATCCCATGCGCAAATTCAGCCTCGCCGCCCTGACCTCGGCATTCGCCCTCGCCGCCGGCATGGCCGCGGCCGAGGAGATCAAGGTCGGCGTCTCGCCGGGCGAACATGGCGAGATCATGGAGGAAGTCGCCAAGGTCGCCAAGGACAAGGGCCTGACCATCGACATCGTCGAATTCACCGATTACGTGGTGCCGAACCAGGCGCTGGCCGATGGCGACCTGCAGGCCAACAGCTTCCAGCACCAGCCCTATCTGGACAACCAGATCAAGGATCGCGGCTTCGCGCTGGTCAGCATCGCCAAGACCATCACCACGCCGATGGGCGTCTATTCGCAAAAGCTGAAATCGCTGGACGAGCTGCCCGAAGGCGCCAAGGTCGCGATCCCGAACGACCCGACCAATGGCGGCCGCGCCCTGCTGCTTTTGCAGGACAAGGGCATCGTCACGCTGGCCGAGGACACCGGCCTCACCCCCTCGCCGCTCGACGTGACCGGCAACCCGAAAAGCCTCAAGTTCCTGGAACTCGACGCCGCGCAGCTGCCGCGCGCACTGGCCGATACCGACATCGCCGTGATCAACACCAACTACGCGCTGGATGCCGGCCTCAACCCGAACGAAGACGCCATCGCCATGGAAAAACCCGACAGCCCCTATGCCAACATCATCGTGGTGCGCCAGGGCGACGAGGACGCCCCATGGGCCAGGCAACTGGTCGAAGCCTATCACGACCCGGCGGTGAAGCAGTTCATCGAGGAGAAATACCAGGGTGCCGTCATCCCTGCCTGGTGACCTTCTCTGTTTCCTAAATACCCCGGGGGAGTCGCGGCACGCGACGGGGGCAGAGCCCCCATCCCCCGCGCCACAAGGAAACGCCCCGCCGGTCAAGCGGGGCGTTTGCTCATTCCGGCCGCATGCTGCCGGTGCGGCGCAGCCGGTCGTGCCAGCTGAGCGCCTCCTCGATCAGATGCGGCGTATGGCCGCCCCGCGCCAGCGCCCGGTCGTGGTAATCCGCCAGCGCATCCCGCCATTCCGGGGCCACGCAGTTTTGCAGGACCACCCGCGCCCGCTCGCGCGGCGCAAGGCCACGCAGATCGGCCAGCCCCTGCTCGGTGACCAGGATGTCCACGTCATGCTCGGTATGGTCGACATGGCTGACCATCGGCACCACCGAGGAGATCCGCCCATCCTTGGCCATGGATTTCGTCACGAAAACCGACAGATAGGCGTTGCGTGCGAAATCGCCCGAGCCGCCGATGCCGTTCATCATCTGCGTGCCCATGACATGGGTCGAGTTCACGTTGCCGTAAAGGTCGAATTCCAGCGCCGTGTTGATGCAGATCAGCCCCAGCCGCCGCACCACCTCGGGGTGGTTGGAAATCTCCTGCGGGCGCAGCACCAGCCGGGGCTTGAACTCGTGGAACCGCGCCATCACGTCGCGGTATTTCGGCGCCGACAGCGTGATCGAGGAACCCGAGGCAAAGACCATCTTGCCGGCATCCATCAGGTCGAAGGTCGAATCCTGCAGGACTTCCGAATACATGGTCAGGTCGTGGAACGGGCTGTCGATGAAACCGTGCAGCACCGCATTGGCGATGGTGCCGATGCCGGCCTGCAGCGGGTGCAGGTGGCCCGGCAGCCGGGAATGCGCCACCTCGTTCTTCAGGAATTCGGTCAGGTGGCCGGCGATGGCCCGGGTCTCGGCATCCGGCGCCTCGATGGTCGAGGACGAGTCGAGCTTGGTCGAGACCACGATGGCCGCGATGCGCTCGGGCGGCACCGGGATGAAGGGAAAGCCGACCCGGCTTTCCGGCGTCACCACCGGGATCGGCGTCCGGGTGGGGCGATAGGTGGGGATATAGATGTCGTGCAGCCCCTCCAGCGCCTCGGGCTGGCTCAGGTTGATCTCGACGATCACCTTCTCGGCCAGCAGCGCGAAGCTTGCCGAATTGCCGACCGAGGTGGTGGGGACGATGCCGCCGGTCTCGGTGATCGCCACCGCCTCGACGATGGCGATGTCCACCGGCGGCAGCTGGCCGGTGCGCAGTTGCTCGACCGTCTCGGAAAGATGCTGGTCGATATACATCACCTCGCCGGCGTTGATCGCGCGGCGCAACGCCGGGTCGGACATGAAGGGGATGCGGCGCGACAGCACCTTGGCCTCGGCCAGAGTCTTGTCGAGGTCGTTGCCGAGCGACGCCCCGGTCATCAGCGTCACCTTCAGCGGCTGGGCCTTGGCGCGTTCGGCCAGCGCCAGCGGCACCGCCTTGGCCTCGCCGGCGCGGGTAAATCCCGACATGCCCAGCACCATGCCGTCGCGGATCAGGCTCGCGGCCTCTTCGGCGCTGACCACGCGCTCGCGCAGGGGCTTGTGGCGGATGCGGTGAAGGTGATCCTCGGTCATGGCAGCCTCCCTGAAACTCGGGCGATGATTAGAGCCATCGCGCAGGACTGACAAATCAACCCAGCCATGCACGCAAGGAAAGGCCGGCCCGAAGGCCAGCCTGGGCAAGATCGTTTCGCGCCGGGCTCAGCGGCGAGGGCTCAGCGGCGAGGGCTCAGCGGCGAGGGCTCAGCGGCGAGGGCTCAGCGACGCCGGCCCAGCGACCAGGCCCCGTCGCCCAGCAGCGCCAGCGCCACCATGGTCACGGCCCAGAGCAGCGGATATTCCCAGCCGCCGCCCGGATTGCTGAAGGTGAAGCCCGCACCGCCATGGCCGAACCAGGCCGCACCCAGCAGCACGGCGGCCAGCGCCAGCGCGACCTGCCGGGTGAAGATGCCGGCGATCAGCGCCAGCCCGCCCAGGATCTCGGCCAGCATGGTCAGCGGGCCCAGGATGCCCGGCAGGCCGATGGACTGGAAATAGCCGGCTGTGCCCGAGGGGGTGAAGACCAGCAGCTTGATCAGCCCATGGACCAGGAACCAGATCCCGGTCGAGACCCGCAGGACAAAAGCGGCGATGTCGGCATTGCGCTCGGCCAGGGCCGGGGCGCTTTGGCTAAGGTCGGTCATGATGTGTTTCCTTGCAACTGTTCGCGTATCCGTTGCCCGACAGATAGACCTTGGCGATTGTCGCGAAAATTGCCATATTCATGGAAATATTGTCGCCGATGCGGGGATGGAATGGACAGGATCGACGGCATCCGCGCCTTTGTCGCCGTGGTCGATGCCGGCTCGTTCACCCGGGCGGGCGAGCGGCTGGGGATCTCGAACAAGCTGGTCAGCAAATATGTCGCGGCGCTGGAGGGGCAGCAGGGCGTCACGCTTCTGAACCGCACCACCCGCGCCCTGTCGCTGACCCCCGCGGGCGAGCGTTATCTGGCGGCGGCCCGCCGGGTGCTGGCGGCGGTCGAGGAACTGGACGCGCAGGCCCATGCCGAGGACGGCGTCCTGACCGGGCGGCTGCGCATCAGCGCCCCGGTGGCCTTCGGCGAGATGTTCGCCACCACCCTGACCCGCGACTTCACCGCCGGCCATCCGGGGATCGAGATCGACCTGAACCTGACAGACCGCTATGTCGACCTGGCGGCCGAGGGCTTCGACCTGGCGCTGCGCATCGGCCAGCTTGCCGATTCCAGCCTGATCGCCCGCCGCATCGGCCAGGCCGAGGCCTGGGCGGTGGCAAGCCCCGCCTATCTGGACCGGCATCCGCGCCCCGCCCGCCCCGAGGATCTGCGCGAGCATGCGAATATCCGCGACAGCAATACGCAGAATCCCGGCCGGGCGATCTTCCTGATCGAGGGCAAGGCGGTCAGCATCCCCCTGCCCGGCCGCATTACCGTGAACAGCGCCCAGGCAGTGCGGAAGCTGGTGCTGGAGGGCGAGGGCGTGGCGCTGATCCCCAGCTTCGTCGTGGCGCAGGACGTGGCCCAGGGCCGGCTGCAGCGGCTTCTGCCGGATTTCCAGCGGCCGCAGCTGGACATCCAAGCACTGTATCTGCCGCAGCCCTTCATGCCGCCGCGGCTTTCGGCCTATCTGGACCACCTTCGGGCGCGGCTTACGCCTCTGCTGAAAGCACCGCGCCCGGATTCATGATGCCCAGCGGGTCCAGCGTGGCCTTGATCGCCCGCATGGCCTCGAGGCGCGCCGGATCGCCCCAGCGTTCCAGGTCGCCGACCTTCAGCCGCCCGACCCCGTGTTCGGCCGAGAAGGAGCCGCCGCGATCCACCACCATCTGATGCACCAGAAGCGACAGCGCCTTGCGCCGGTCGTCGTAATCCGCGCGATTGCGGCCGGGCGCCGGGAACAGGTTGTAATGCAGGTTGCCGTCGCCCAGATGCCCGAAGCAGTTGATGCGCAGCCCCTCGCCCGCAAGCCGCGCGCCCGCCTCGCGGATGAAGCCGGCGATTTCCGACAGCGGCAGGCTGATATCGTGGCTCGCGACGGCGCCGATGCGGCGGTTCGCCTCGGGGATATGTTCGCGCAGATGCCAGAAACCGGCCGCATGCGCCCCCGATTGCGCGATCACCCCGTCGGAGACCAGGCCGCGCTCCATCGCGTCGACCAGCAGCCCCTCCAGCGCCGCCTCGGGGGCCAGCCCCTCGGGCAGGCCGACCTCGATCAGCACCGACCATTCGGCGCCGGGCAGCGGCTGGCGGATCTCGGGCAGCACCTCGGCCAGGAAGGCCAGCCCCTGCCCGCCGATCAGCTCGAAGGCGGTGACGCCGCCGGCCATGCGCCCCTCGGCCAGCGACAAGAGCGTCAGCGCCGCCTCGGGCGAGGGCACCTGCAGCATGGCGGTGCCGATCCCCGGCGGCGGCACCACCAGCTTCAGGCTGGCGGCGGTGACGATGCCCAGCGTGCCCTCGGCCCCGATCAAGAGGTCGCGCAGGTCATAGCCGGTATTGTCCTTGCGCAGCCGCTTCAGGTCGTGGACGACCGAACCGTCGGGCAGCACCGCCTCGATCCCCAGGCAAAGCGCCCGCGCCGTGCCATAGCGCAGCGCGGTGACGCCGCCGGCATTGGTCGCAAGGCAGCCGCCGATGGCCGCGGTGCCCTGGCTCGCCAGCGACAGCGGGAACAGCCGCCCCGCCGCCTCGGCCGCGTCGCGCACGGCCTGCAGGGTCATGCCGGCCTCGGCCACCAGCACGTTTTCTTCGGGCCAGATGCCGCGCAGCGCGGTCATCCGCTCCAGCGACAGGATCAGTGGCGCCGGCCCCTCGGGCATCACCTGGCCCGAGACCAGGCCGGTGCCACCGCCGCGCGGCACGATGGCGACGCGAGCCTCGGCGCAGGCGCGGACCACGGCGGCAACCTCATCGGTATTGCGCGGCGCGGCGACCAGCCCCGCCTGTCCCCGCCAGCGGCCGCGCGGCTCCTCCAGATAGGCGGGCGCGACCTCGCGCAGCACGCCCTCGGGCAGCGTCGCAGCCAGCGTCTCGTCGGCAGGGTTCAGCATCAGCGCACCTCGGTCTTGCCACGCCGGTCGTGGCGCAGGTTGGCGTAAAGCACATGGTTGCGCCAGCGGCCGTTGATCTGCAGGTAGCTTTGCGCCACCCCCTCGTATTTGAAGCCGGAACGTTCCAGCACGCCGCGCGACGGGGTGTTTTCCGGCAGGCAGGCGGCCTCGATCCGGCTCAGGTCCATCTCGGTGAAGGCATGCTGGACCAGCGCACCGATGGCCTCGCGCATGTAACCCTGCCGGGCGAAGGGCTGGCCGATCCAGTAGCCGATGGTCGCCGATTGCGCCGGGCCGCGGCGGATGTTGTCCAGCGTGATCGCCCCCAAGAGCGCCCCGTCGCGCCGGATCAGGAACAGGGGCAGAGCCGTGCCGTTGCGGCTGGCGCGCTGCGCCCAATAGACCCGGTTGGTGAAGCCGCGCTTGGTCAGGTGGTCGGGCGCCCAGACCGGCTCCCACGGGGTCAGGAAGGCGCGGCTTTCGGCCCGCAGCGCGGCCCATGGGGCGAAATCCGCATGGGCAGGCAGGCGCAGCACCATCCGCTCGGTTTCCAGGCGCGGCGGACGGCGGCGCGAGAACATCAGGCGGCGAGCCTTTCGGCCAGCACCTCGCGCGTGGGCGCGCCCGCGACCGGCCCGTAAAGCGCCAGTGCCGGGCGGGCATGGGCGATCAGACGCTCGGCATGGGCGCGGATGTCGGCCACGGTCACGGCGTCGATGCGCTCGGCCACCTCGGCCGGGTCCGGCACCCGGCCCCAGATCGCCAGCGACCGCGCCATGCGCTCGGCCTGGCCGGTCGGGCTTTCCAGCCCCATCAGCAGCCCGGCCTTGAGCTGGGCGCGCGCGCGGGCCACCTCGGCCTCGGTCATGTCCTCGGCCGACCGCTTCAACTCGTCCACGGTCAGCGTCGCCAGGTCGGCGATCTGCTCGCCCGAGGTGCCGGCATAGATCGTCACCATGCCGGTATCGTCGTGGAAACCGGACTGCGCGAAGATCGAATAGCACAGGCCCTTTTCCTCGCGCAGCTTCTGGAACAGGCGCGAGGACATGCCGCCCCCCAGCGCCGAGGTCCAGATCTGCGCGGCATAGAAATCCGGCGCCTGATAGCCCGGCCCCTCGAAGGCCAGCGCGAAATGCGCCTGCTCCAGCCCCTTGACGCGGCGCGCCTCGGCGCCCTGCCAGCGGGCGGGCTCGCGCGTGGTCAGCTTGCGGGCCGGCAGATGGCCGAAGATCGCCTCGACCTGGCGCAGGATGCGGTCATGGTCCACCGCACCGGCGGCGGCGACGATCATGCGCTCGGGACCGTAATGCTCGGTGATGAAGCCCGACAGGTCGGCGCGGTCGAAGCGGCTGACCCGCTCGGCCGGGCCCAGGATGGTGCGGCCCATGGGCTGGTCGGGATAGGCCGCCTCTTGCAGCCAGTCGAAGATCACGTCGTCGGGCGTGTCCAGCGCCTGGCCGATCTCTTGCAGGATCACGCCGCGCTCGACCTCGATCTCGCGCTGGTCGAACACCGGGTTCATCACGATGTCCGAGATCACGTCCAGCGCCAGCTCCACGTCCCCCGCCAGCACCCGCGCGTAATAGGAGGTCACGTCGCGCGAGGTATAGGCGTTGATATAGCCGCCGACATTCTCGATCGACTCGACGATTTCCAGCGCGCTGCGCCGCGCCGTGCCCTTGAAGGCCATGTGTTCCAGGAAATGGGCAATGCCGTTCTGCTCGGCGCGCTCGTCGCGGCAGCCGGCATTGACCCAGATGCCGATGGCGGCGGAGTGCAGGCCGGGCATGTCGCGGCTGACGACGCGCAGGCCGTTGGGCAGGGTGCTGATGCGGATCTGATTCAAGCTGTTCTCCGTTCAAGGATCAGCGATTTAATGGCCTCGGCGTCGTTTGCAATCCGGGTGATGCGCTCGTCGCGGTCGAAAAGGTCGGCCATATGCGGCGGCAGGGGCGGGCGGATGCCCACGGCCGCCTCGACCGCGTCGGGGAATTTCGCCGGATGCGCGGTGGAAAGCGAGATCATCGGCACGCCCGGCCGCAGATGCTCGCGCGCCACCTTCACCGCAACGGCGGTATGCGGGCAGATCACCTCGCCCGTCTCCTCGCGGATGGTGGCGATCATCGCCATCGTCTCCTCTTCGGAGGCGCGGCCCGAGACATAGGTCTCGCGCAGCGCCTGAAGTGCGCCCTGGCTGATGGCGAAGCCGCCGGATTTCAGCTCTTCCATCAGCCGCGACACGGCATTGCCGTCGTGGTCGTAGGCCAGCCACAGCGCGCGCTCGAAATTCGAGCTGACCTGGATGTCCATCGAGGGGCTGATCGAGGGCCGGGCGGTGCCGACGCGGTATTCGCCGCTGGTCAGCGCCCGGTGCAGGATGTCGTTCTGGTTGGTGGCGACGACCAGCTTGCCGATGGGCAGGCCCATGGCCTTGGCGATGGAACCGGCGAAGACATCGCCGAAATTCCCGGTCGGCACGGTGAAGTCCACCTCGCGCCGCGGCGCGCCCAGGCTGACGGCGGCGGTAAAGTAATAGACGATCTGCGCCAGCACCCGCGCCCAGTTGATCGAGTTGACGCCGGCAAGCCCGACCGCATCGCGGAAGCCGTGGTCGTTGAACAGATCCTTGAGCCGCGCCTGGCAATCGTCGAAGGTGCCGTCCACCGCCAGCGCATGGACGTTGGCGTCGGCGGGCGTGGACATCTGGCGGCGCTGCACTTCGCTGACGCGGCCATGCGGATACATGATGAACACATCGACGTTCGACAGGCCGCGGAACGCCTCGATCGCGGCCGAGCCGGTATCGCCCGAGGTCGCGCCCAGGATCGTGACCCGCTGCCCCGAACGCGCCAGCGCCAGCTGGAACAGCTGGCCGATCAGCTGCATGGCGAAATCCTTGAAGGCCAGCGTGGGGCCGTGGAACAGCTCGAGCAGGTGATGGCCCGGCGCAAGCTGGACCAAGGGCGCGCGGGCGACATGGTCGAAGCCATGATAGGCCCGCGCGATGGCATCGCGCAGTTCCGCATCGCTGAAGCTTTCGCCGACGAAGGGGCTGGTGACGCGGCGCGCGACCTCTTCATAGGGCAGGCCCTCGAAGCGGGCAATCTCGTCGGCCGAGAACATCGGGATCGCCTCGGGCAGGTACAGCCCGCCGTCGCGCGCCAGCCCGGTCATCATCGCCTGTTCGAAGTCCAGGACCGGAGCCCGGCCCCGTGTCGAAACGTAACGCATCGCGTCCCCCTAGTATTGCCGCTGCCTGATACGCCAGATCAGCGCCACTGTCATCCCTGCCCAAACCGCAGCGATCATGAACCATTGCACGGCATAGCTCAGGTGGTTGTTCGGAATGCCCTCGACCGCCACCGGGATCGGCCGCACCCCCTGGGCATCGCCGCGGACCTCGGCCGCGACCACCAGGATCGGCTCGGTCCCCAGCTGCGCGGCCATGGCCGGCACGTCGCGGGCGAACCAGACGTTCTCGGCCAGGTTGGGCGCGGGCGTGGCGCTGCCCTTCTCGTCGGGCCAATGCAGGTTGCCCGCCACCTCCAGCCGCGTGGGCGGGCGCGGGTCGCGCTTGTGGTCCTGATCGACGAAGCCGCGGTCGAGCAGGATCCGGCGCCCGTCATCGGTCAGAAAGCCCGAGACGATCTGATAGCCGCCGCCCGCCTCGCGCGTGCCCGACAGCACGTCGATCTCCTCGCCCGTGGTCTGGCCCGAGACCAGCACCGGCAGGTATTTCATCGACGGGTCCACCGCCGCCGGCAGGGGCACGGGGGCGCCCTCGATCCTTTGCTGGATCTGCGCGATCAGCCCCTCTTTCCAGTCCAGCCGCTGAAGTTGCCAGATGCCCAGCGAGATCAGGATGGCGCAGCCCAGCACGCCGACGATCAGCGGGAACAGGTAACGGCGCATGGGCGGGCCTCCAAAGCAAACGGCGCGGGAACATCTGCCCCGCGCCGTGGAAATGTCAGTCGGGATCAGCGGCCCCAGATATAGATCACGACAAAGAGGAACAGCCAGACCACATCGACGAAGTGCCAGTACCAGGCGGCGGCCTCGAAGCCGACGTGCTGCTGCTGGGTCATCTGGCCCTTGAGCAGGCGGATCAGGCAGACGAACAGGAAGATCGTGCCGATGATGACATGCGCACCGTGAAAGCCGGTGGCCATGAAGAAGGTGCCGGCATAGACCGTGTCGGCCAGGCCGAAGGCGGCATGGCTGTATTCATAGGCCTGCAGCCCGGTGAAGCAGATGCCCAGGATCACCGCGACGATCAGCCCGTTGATCGTGGTCTTGCGGTCGCCGTCATGCACGAAGGCATGGTGCGCCCAGGTCACGGCGACGCCCGAAAGCAGCAGGATCAGCGTGTTGATCAGCGGCAGGTGCCAGGGATCGAAGGTGACGATGCCCTCCGGCGGCCAGACGCCGTCCTTGATCGGGCTGTCCGGCCCCATCGGATACATGGCGTTCTTGATGAAGGCCCAGAACCAGGCGACGAAGAACATCACCTCGGACATGATGAACAGGATGAAGCCGTATTGCAGGCCGATGCGCACCACCGGGGTATGCTCGCCCGACTCGCCCTCGTTGACGACATCGACCCACCAGCCGAACATGGTGTAAAGAACGGCAGCCAGGCCGATCAGGAACATCCACGGCCCCTCGACCGGCAGCCCCAAGACCGTGATTCCCTTCATCCAGGCGACCGCGCCAGTCAGCATCACGAAGGCGCCGATCGCGCCGAGGAAGGGCCAGATCGAGGGCGGCAGGATCTGATAATCGTGGTTCTTTACATGGGCCATGGCTGCGTTCCCGGCTGTTGCTGGTTCTTGTTGCTCAGTTTACGGTCGGTTCCGTTTTCGCGTCCAGCGCCGCCTGTCTGGGCGCGGGAGGATCGGTCCGGTGGAAGGTATAGGACAGGGTGATGTCGCGGATCCGGCCCGCGTCGCGATCGTTGACCAGGTCGGCATCGACGAAGAAGCTGACCGGCATCTCGACCCGCTCACCCGGTTGCAGGGTCTGCTCGGTAAAGCAGAAGCATTCGATCTTGTTGAAGAAATAGCCGGCGGCATCGGGCGCCACGTTATAGCTGGCGGTGCCGGTGACCGGCTGGTCGGTATTGTTGATCGCCTCGTAGAAGGCAATGGCGTTCTCGCCGATCCGCAGTTCCATTTCCCGCTGCATGGGGCGGAAGGTCCAGCCGAGGTTGCTGTCGGCATTGGCGTCGAAGCGCACGCGGATCTTTTCCTCCAGCACGGTGTCCGAGGCGGACTCGGCCACGTTGGTCGTGCCGGCAAAGCCCGTCACCTGGCAAAACCAGGAATAAAACGGCACCGCCGCCCAGGACAGCGCGCCCATCACCACGACGACGCCGGCCAGCATGGCCACGGTGCGCCCGTTCGACCTCGGTTTCCCGCTCATTGGCTTGCCTCCTGATGGGCCGCCGGCGTGCCCGGCGCTGCGACCGGGGCGGCATTGGGGGCCGGCGGATCGGGATCGGGCGGCAGCATCGAGGCGCGCGGGCGGTGGTCATAGCCCTGCATCATGTCGCCCTGGGTGATCTTGACCACCGAAAGGCCAAAGACCAGCGCCACGAAACCCAGCAGCACGACCAGAAGCCCGATGTTGCGGCTGCGGCGGCGCTTGTGCAACTCGTGTTCGACCTGGGGCAGCATCACCACCCCCCGATCCAATGCTGCACCAGCAGCGCCAGGAAATGCAGGAAGGTGTAATAGAGCGACAGGCGGAAATAGCGTTTCTCGACCCGGTAGCCATCGGCCTGTGCCTGGTCCTCGCTGCGGCGCAGGATCTGCCAGCCGCCGGCGATGAACAGCAGGTTCAGCACCGCCGAGACCGCCAGGTAGAGCGGCCCGCCGACCGAGGTGAAGCCCAGCCAGATCGCAAAGGGCGCCAGTACCAGCGTATAGGCGAAGATATGGCAGCGCGTTACCTTGCGGCCATGAGTCACGGTCAGCATGGGCACGCCGGCCTTGGAATAGTCGTCCTTCATGAACAGCGCCAAGGCCCAGAAATGCGGCGGCGTCCAGAAGAAGATCAGCGCGAACATCAAGAGCGACTCGAGGCCGATGCCGCCGGTGGCGCAGGCCCAGCCGATCATCGGCGGAAAGGCCCCCGCGGCACCGCCGATGACGATGTTCTGCGGCGTCGAGCGTTTCAGCCAGATCGTGTAGACCACGGCATAGAAGAAGATGGTGAAGGCCAGGAACCCGGCCGCGAACCAGTTCGCCGCCAGCCCCAGCATCATCACCGACAGGCCCGAGAGCGCGATGCCGACCGCCAGCGCCTCGCCCGAGGAGACGCGGCCCGAGGGCACGGGACGGCCCGCGGTGCGGCGCATCACCGCGTCGATGTCGGCGTCATACCACATGTTGAGGGCACCCGAGGCCCCGCCCCCCAGCGCGATGAACAGCACCGCGCAGAAGGCAACGAAAGGGTTGACCGGCTGCGGGGCGATCCACAGCCCGACGAAGGCCGTGAACACCACTAGCGACATGACGCGCGGCTTCAGCAGCGCCACATAATCGCCGAAGCCCGCCTCGGCGGGCCCCTCGTATGCGTTGATATCGGCCACGGCCCGGCCTTACTCTGCCGAGGCCAGCTTGACGGGGCTGGCGGGCAGGTAGTCCGAGGCGTCGGCGGCGAATTCCTCTTGCGCGCCGGCAAGCCAGGCGTCGTATTTCTCCTGGCTGACCGCCTTGACCACGATGGGCATATAGGCGTGGTTAATGCCGCAAAGCTCGGAGCACTGGCCGAAATAGACGCCTTCCTGGTCGACCGAGAACCATAGCTGCGCGATGCGGCCCGGCACGGCGTCCTGCTTGACGGCAAAGGCGGGCACGGTCCAGGCGTGGATCACGTCGGTCGCCGTCACCTGCACCAGAACCTTCTTGCCGACCGGAACCACGACGGCATTGTCAGTGGCCAGCAGGTATTCGTCCTCGGAATAACCGGCATCGGCCAGGGCTTCCTTCTCCAGCATCAGCGCATCGAAGGCGACGCCGTCGTTGGGATATTCATAGGACCAGTACCACTGGTGGCCGATGGCCTTGATGACCAGGTCGGGATCGTTCGGCATCTCCTGGCTGCGGAACAGGATCGGCAGCGAGAAGGCGCCGATGGCGACCAGGATCAGCACCGGGACCAGGGTCCAGATCACCTCGATCGGGGTGTTGTGGGTAAAGCGCGCCGGCACCGGATTCGCCCGGCGGTTGAAGCGCACGATGCAGATCAGCAGCAGCAGGCAGACGAAGATCGTCACGGCCGTGATGATGTAGAGTACGAAATGATCCAGCCATTGCTGATCCTGCGCCAGCGGGCTCGACGCCGGCTGGAAGTTCATCCCGCCATTCACCGGCTTGCCGATCACCGGCAGATCGCCCAGCACGTCCTGCGCCAGGGCCGGCACGGCCGCCAGTGTCGCAACTCCCAGGCTCATCACCGCCGCCACCCCGCGGCGCTTGGTCGCAATTGCCATCATCCCATCCCGTTGCCTATTATGCCACCGGCAGGCCCCTGTCCCGGAGCCACCAGCATTCGGTCCTGCACCAGAACCATATCTTACCCCGACGGGCAAGCCATACCTATCGACTTCTTGCCAAAAAAGCCCTAGGCCGGTCCGCATGACAAGGACCGGTTCCATGACAGACGTTGCCTTTTCGCCCTTTCGGACGCATCTCGATCAGGACCGCGCGCTGCGTATCCTGCGCGACGCCCTGGCGGGGGCGGATGACGGCGAGCTTTTTCTGGAACGCGCCCGGTCCGAGGCGCTGGTCTTCGACGACGGAAGGCTGCGCACCGCCAGTTATGACGCCGAACAGGGTTTTGGCTTGCGCGCGGTGCGTGGCGAGGTGACGGGTTACGCCCATTCGACCGAGATCGACGAGGCCGCGCTGAAGAAGGCGGCCGAAACCGTGCGCCTGGCCGTCGGCGCCGGCGGCGGCACGCTGGCCCTGCCACCGCAAGGCGAAATCCGGCCGCTTTATGCCGCCATCGACCCGGCCGAAGAGGTGCCCTTTGCCGCCCGCGTCGCATTACTGCGGCAAATCGACGCATTCGCCCGCGACCTGGATCCGCGGGTGGTCCAGGTCTCGGCCAGCATCGCGACTTCGGTGCAGGAGGTGGCGATCCTGCGCCCCGAGGGCGGGCTGGCCACCGACATCCGCCCCATGGCGCGGCTGAACGTCTCGGTCATCGTCGAATCGAACGCGCGGCGCGAAACCGGGACCGCGGGCGGCGGCGGGCGCATCGGCCTTTCCGGCCTGGTCGCGCCCGAGCATTGGCAGGGGCTGGTGCGCGAGGCGCTGCGCATCGCGCTGGTCAACCTGCGCTCGGTGCCCGCGCCCGCGGGTGTGATGGATGTGGTGCTGGGCCCCGGCTGGCCCGGCATCCTGCTGCACGAGGCGGTGGGCCACGGGCTCGAGGGCGATTTCAACCGCAAGGGGCATTCCGCCTTTGCCGGGCTGATGGGCAGGCGCGTCGCCGCGCCCGGCGTGACCGTGGTCGACGACGGCACTATTCCCGACCGGCGCGGCTCGATCTCGGTCGATGACGAGGGCACGCCCCCCGGCCGCAACGTGCTGATCGAGGACGGGATCCTGGTCGGCTACATGCAGGACCGGCAGAATGCCCGGCTGATGGGGGTCGCCGCCACCGGCAACGGGCGCCGGCAGAGCCACGCCCATGCCCCCATGCCGCGCATGACCAACACCTTCATGCTGGCGGGGTCCGAGGATCCGGCCTCGATCCTGGCCGGACTGGAGGACGGGATCTATGCGGTCGGCTTCGGCGGCGGGCAGGTGGACATCACCAACGGCAAGTTCGTGTTCTCCTGCACCGAGGCCTATCGGGTCAAAAACGGCCAGGTGGGCGATCCGATCCGCGGCGCGACGCTGATCGGCGACGGCGCGACCGCGTTGCAGCAGATCCGCGCCATCGGCAACGACCTGTCGCTGGATCCGGGAATCGGCAATTGCGGCAAGCAGGGACAATGGGTTCCGGTCGGCGTCGGCCTGCCCACGCTGCGCATCGGCGGGCTGACCATCGGCGGATCGGCCGCCTGAATCGCCTTGATTCCAATGGGTTGAAGAAATTCTTCGCCGGCTAACCCATTCTTAACCTTTGCCATGCGATGTTTCGGCCTGCGGATCAGGCAGAGGCATGGAACATGATGGCAAGGCAGCTTTCCTTGGACCCCCACCACGGACCCCGCCCAAAAGGGGAGGGGCTTGCCGCCTTGCGCCTCATCCGTTCCCGCAAGGTGGGGCCGGCGACCTTTCACCGGCTGCTGGGCGAACATGGCAGCGCCCAGGCGGCGCTGGCCGCCCTGCCCGCCATGGCGCAGGCCGCGGGGATCCAGGATTACACCCCTTGCCCCCTTTCGGTCGCCGAGGCCGAGATCGCGGCCGGCCGGCGCGCCGGCGCCCGGCTCGTGACCTGGGGCGACCGGGATTATCCCGCCCTGCTGCGCGAGGTGGCCGAGGCGCCGCCGGTGCTGTGGCTGCGCGGCGACATGGCGGTGCTGGACCGCGTGCCGGTGGCGGTGATCGGGGCGCGCAACGCCTCTTCCCTTGGCCTGCGCATGGCGCGCGGCATGGCCGCAGGCCTGTCGCAATCGGGCGCGGCGGTGATCGCGGGACTGGCGCGCGGCATCGACACCGTCGCGCATGAAGCCGCGCTGCACGGCGGCACCATCGCCGTCATGGCCGGCGGCATCGACATGATCTATCCCGGCGAAAACGCGGCCCTGGCCGAGGCGATCTGCGAAACCGGCCTGCTGATGACCGAACAGCCGCCCGGTACCGAACCGGTGGCCCGGCATTTCCCCGCCCGCAACCGCATCATCTCGGGCCTGTCGCGCGCCGTGGTGGTGATCGAGGCGGCGCATCGCTCGGGCAGCCTGATCACCGCGCGCTGCGCGCTGGACCAGGGGCGCGAGGTGATGGCGGTGCCGGGGCATCCGATGGATGCGCGGGCCGCCGGCTGCAATGCGCTGATCCGCGACGGTGCGCTTCTGGTGCGCAATTCGGCCGATGTGTTGGCGGCGCTGCAATCGAACGGCCCCAGGGTCGCCCAGCCGGCGGCGGCAGAGCAACCCGCGGCAGCAACCCCTGCCCCCGTCCCTGTCGCCCCGTCGGCCGGGCGGGTCACGCAACCCGCCGCCGTCACCCGCCGGCTTGCGGAACTGGGTCATGGCATCCCGCGCCAGGTCGTCACGGGCCGGCCGCGCGACGCCGGCGGGCCGGTGGACCTGGAGCGGCGGATACTGGCGCGGCTGAGCCCCAGCCCGACCGAGGAAAACATGCTGATCCGCGACCTGGGAGTCCCGGCCGCCATCCTCGCCCCCGCGATCCTGGCGCTGGAACTGTCGGGCCGGGTGCAGCGCATGGCAGGCGGCCGGCTGGCGCTGAGCGGCGGCTGAGGCCCTCGCCGCTCCGATCACGGGGCAGTCACGCGCTTGTTGGGGAACCGCACCGATCGCCGCCGGTTGATCCGGGATCAAGCGACCATCGGAAAAGAGGACCGACATGCGCCGCATCTACAAGACCACGACCGCGATGGTGACCTGCCTGTCCCTGATCGCCCCGCAGCTGGCGGTGGCACAGGACCAGCAGACCCAAGGCGCCGACGAGCAGGTCATCCTGCCTCCGGACCAGCAGCAGGAGGCCGAGGCGGGGCAGGCGCAAGAGCCGCAATCCGCGCCCGAACCCGCGGCAGAGCCGGTTCCGGCGCCGGCCGAACAGCCGCAGGCCCAACCGCAGGCCGAGGCCCCGAGCCCCGGCGATCCGCAGGTGCAGGGCGCCAGTTCGGCAAGCGAATCCCCCGCGCAGGAAACCGCCGCGGAACCCGCTGCAGAACCGCAAACCCAGGACGAGCCCGCCCCCCCGCAAGGCGAGGCCGCTGCGCAGGACCAGCCCACGCCTGCCCCCGCGCCCAAGCCGGACACGCCCGCAGCCGTGAGCCCGGCCGATCCGGCCCCGGCGCAGAAACCGCAGCAGGATGCAGCCACGCCGCAGGATACCGGCCAGGCCGGGCAGCCGGCGGCGGTCCCGGACGCCGAGGCGCTGAAGGAGGCCCTGGAAGCCGAGGCCACGCCCGAAAAGCCGCAATCCGCCCAAGAGGCCGAGCCGCAGACAGAGACGCATGGTGCCGCGCAACCGCAGGTCGATCCGGCCCGCGCGGACGAGGCCCAGCCGTCTCAGACCCCCGACGCGCAGGAACTGGAGCGCCGCCTGCAAGAACAGGCGCAACAAAGCGGGTCCGAATCGGGCGGGCCCTCGGAACAGCCTTCGGACCAGGCCTTGCCCGACGAGCAGGCCGCGGGCGAAGAACCGCGCCCCGATGCACAAGAGCTGGAGCGCCGCTTGCAGGAACAGGCCGACGGCCAGCCCGAACAGACCGCGCCGGAGCAAGCCCAATCCGAACAAGCCCCGGCAGAACAGGCCGCCGAGGTGCAGGCGCCCGAAGCCCAGGCCCAGCCCAACGCCGTCGCGCAGCGCGCCGCCGAGGAAACGGCCCCCGCGGCAGCAGCCGCCCTGGCCGCCGGCGATGCCGAGCCGGCGCAGGGCCAGTTGAACGAGGTGCAGATCACCGAGGAAAACGCCCGCAGCTCGGCCGAGGAATTCGCCACCTCGGTCATGCAGGGCATGCAGCAGCAACAGCAGCAGCCGGCCGGTGATCCGCAAGCCCAGGAGGCCCGCCGCGACGATGACGACGACACCGTCAAGGACATCGCCAAGCTGCTGCTGGCCGGGGCGGCCGGCATGGCGGTCGGCAAGATGCTGTCCAACGACCGCCAGGTGGCGCTGAACACCGGCGACCGGGTGGTCGTCACCCTGCCCGACGGCAGCCAGCAGGTGATCAAGGACGACAACGCCCTGCTTTACCGTCCGGGATCGAACGTGCAGACGGAAACCTTCGACGACGGCTCGACCCGCACCACGGTGCTGCGCGCCGACGGCAGCCGGGTGGTCACCATCCGCGACGCGAACATGAACATCCTGCGCCGCACCCTGCTGCGCGCCGATGGCACGGAGACCCGGCTGATCGACGATACCCAGGCGCAGCCGGTGCAGATCTCGACCCTGCCCGCGCCGCCGCCGGTGCGCATCAACCGCGAGCGGCTGGACGAGGCCGCGCTGCGCGAGGCGCTCAGCCGCGAGGCGGCGGTGGATCGCCGCTTCAGCCTGGGCCAGATCCGCAATATCCCCGAGGTGCGCGCGCTGGTCGCGCCGGTGAACGTGCCCGAGATCACCTTCGACACCGGATCCTCGGCCATCACCCCGGATCAGGCGCAGCAACTGGCGACCCTGGGCAAGGTGATCCGCGACAGCATCGACCGGAACCCGCGCGAGATCTACATGATCGAGGGCTATACCGATGCGGTCGGCTCGGACGCCGCGAACCTGGCCCTGTCGGATCGCCGGGCGGAATCGGTGGCGCTGGCGCTGACCGAATATTTCCAGGTGCCGCCCGAAAACATGGTGGTGCAGGGCTATGGCGAGCAGTTCCTGCTGGTGCCGACCGACGGGCCCGAGCGGCAGAACCGCCGCGTCGCCGTGCGCCGCATCACGCAGCTGCTGGCGCAGAACTGAGCGCGGGAAGGCCGCGGGCAGATGCCCGCGGCCTTTGGCAATCCCGCGAGGGCCGGATCGGATAGCCCAACGCGGCCGGCACGGACGGCTTCACTCGCCAAACCCGCTGGAATCCTGGCACCGCGGCCTGCCCGCGGCGCAGGCGCAAGTACGGGACCGATGCAAGGCCGGTTCTGACTGGTCCGACGACCGCCCCCTCGGCCCCCTCTGCCTGTGGCCGCGAATACGGCAATGTGATGGCGAACGCATTTTTCCCAGCAAACATGGCGGTATTCGCGCGCCGCGGATACGACAGGTCATGGTGCAATCCCATGGGATGCGCGTTCAAGGACGGTATTCGTGCGCGCGGGTGCGATCCATGACCATGGCCCGGGGGGGGGCGAGACGACCCGCGATATTCGTGCACGCGCGGGTGCATGTCGAGGCCTCCCCGGCCAACACCATCATGCAGCGATATTCGCGTGCGCGAGTGCGGCGCAGGCGGGCGTCTCATTCGGCCGCCTTGCTCGCGATATTCGCGCCCGCGGGTGCGACAGGAAGCCAGGCGGCCCAAGCCCCCAGCGGACCGGGGGAGCCTGAAGCGCGCCCCTGGCCAAAGGCAGCAAGCCGTGCCGGCGACACGCCCGCCAAGCCGGGCCAACCCGAACGGACTCTGGAAAACACGACGCTGCGGGGGAAGCACCGCCAACAGTTCTGCATCCCGCCCTTGGGGTTTACCGCAATCCTTGATATGCGGCACGCGCACGCCGGCCGGGACGATGCCGGGCAAACCGACCCCATGAACGGGCCCATCGTCCCCGTCGCCTGCACGCATGCCGGCGGCGGCGCGCATGGTGCCGTATTCTGCCTCAGCCCAGCGAATAGCCGGTGCCGCGCACCGTGCGCACCGGGTTGTCGCCGCCATGGGCCATCAGCGCCTTGCGCAAACGCCCGACATGGACATCGATGGTGCGGGTGTCGACATAGATATCGCGGCCCCAGACCCGGTCCAGCAATTGCTCGCGCGTCCAGACCCGGCCCGGCTTTTCCATCAGCGTGGACAGCAGGCGGAACTCGGTCGGGCCCAGGTGCAGCGGCTGGCCGGCGCGAAAGACCCGATGCTCGGCCGCGTCCAGGATGATGTCGCCGAAGCTGAGCCTTTCACCCATCGAGGCCGGGCGGGTGCGGCGCAGCTGGGTGCGCAGCCGCGCCATCAGCTCGACCACCGAATAGGGCTTGACCACGTAATCGTCGGCGCCGGTTTCCAGCCCGCGCACCCGGTCCACCTCCTCCGAGCGCGCCGACAGCATGATGATCGGGATCTGGCGCGTCGAGGGATCGGCCTTGACCCGGCGGCAGACCTCGATGCCCGAGACATTGGGCAGCATCCAGTCCAGCACGATCAGGTCGGGCTGTTCCTCGGCCACCAGCAGCATCGCCTCGTCGCCGTTCTCGGCCAGCACCACGTCGAAGCCCTCGGCCTCGAGGTTGTATTTCAGCACCTCGCGCTGTGCGCCCTCGTCCTCGACGACCAGAACACAGGGTTGGGTCTGCGCCATGGATCAGGCCCCCTCCATGCGCGGAACGCTTTCGCCCTTGGGCCGCGGATCCTCGGGCAGCTCGCCGGT
The DNA here is from genome assembly GCF_046335115.1 of Paracoccus sp. P2. Taxonomy (NCBI): domain Bacteria; kingdom Pseudomonadati; phylum Pseudomonadota; class Alphaproteobacteria; order Rhodobacterales; family Paracoccaceae; genus Paracoccus; species Paracoccus sp. P2. The sequence goes on from NZ_JBGOSN010000003.1 coordinate 193,606, forward strand.
GGCCAGATAGATCACCTGCTCGGCGATGCCGGTGGCGTGGTCGCCCATGCGCTCGATATTCTTGGCGATGAAATGCAGGTGCATGCAGGCGGTGATGTTGCGCGGATCCTCCATCATATGGGTCAGGAACTCGCGGAACAGCGCGTTATACATCTGGTCCACTTCCAGGTCGCGCTTGCGCACGTCGGCGGCCAGCGCCGCGTCGCGCTGGATATAGCTGTCCAGCGCGTCCTTCATCATCGCCTCGACCGTGGCGGACATGCGGCGCAGCGCCATGCCGGCGCCGTCGATGGCGGGCATGTCGGCCAGCACGTTGCTGCGCTTGGCGATATTCTTGGCGTAATCGCCCACCCGCTCCAGGATATGCGAGATCTTGATGACGGACAGCACCATGCGCAGGTCGGTGGCCCGCGGCGCGCGCAGCGCGATCAGCCGCGCGGCCTCCTCGTTGATCTGGACTTCCAGTTCGTCGATGGCCTTGTCGCGGCGGCGGATGTCGTCGGCCAGTTCGCCGTCGCGGGTTTCCAGCGCGATGGCGGCGTCGTGGATGGCGCTTTCGACCATGCCGCCCATCTTGACGACCAGCGCCTGCACGGTTTCCAGATCGCGGTCGAAGGCCGAGAGGATATGGCGTTCGTTGTTCATGTCAGCTCCCTTTCCGGCCTAGCCGATGCGGCCCGAGATATAGCTTTCGGTGCGCGGATCGCGCGGATTGGTGAAGATGTCGTCGGTATTGCCGTATTCCACCAGGTTGCCGAGGTGGAAGAAGGCGGTCTTCTGGCTGACGCGGGCCGCCTGCTGCATGGAATGGGTCACGATCACCACCGAGAACTGGGCGCGCAGCTGGTCGATCAGCTCCTCGACCTGGCTGGTGGCGATGGGGTCCAGCGCCGAGCAGGGCTCGTCCATCAGCAGAACCTCGGGCTGGGTCGCCACGGCGCGGGCGATGCAAAGCCGCTGCTGCTGGCCGCCCGAAAGCCCGGTACCGGGATCGTTCAGCCGGTCCTTGACCTCGTTCCACAGCGCCGCACCGCGCAGCGATTTCTCGACGATCTCATCCAGCTCGGCGCGGTTGCGGGCCAGGCCGTGGATGCGCGGGCCATAGGCCACGTTGTCATAGATCGACTTGGGGAAGGGGTTCGGCTTCTGGAACACCATGCCAACGCGGGCGCGCAGCTGCACCGGGTCCACGCGCTTGTCATAGATGTCCTCGCCGTCGAGCGTGATCTTGCCCTCGACCCGGCTGATGTCGATGGTGTCGTTCATGCGGTTCAGGCAGCGCAGGAAGGTGGACTTGCCGCAGCCCGAAGGACCGATGAAGGCGGTCACGGTCTTGTCCAAGAGGTCGACGTTCACGTCCTTGATCGCGTGCTTTTCGCCATACCAGACCTGCACGTCCCGCGCCGAGATCTTGATTTCCGACTGGTCCACGCTGCGCTCCAGAAGTCTCATGTCGTTCATATCGGGTCTCCTTCCCGAGATTACCACCGGCGCTCGAACTTGCGGCGCAGGAGAATGGCAAGCAGGTTCATGCAAAACAGGAACACCAGCAGCACGATGATCGCCCCCGAGGCACGCTCGATGAAGGCCGGGTCGGCGCGCTGGGTCCAGTTATAGACCTGGACCGGCAAGGCCGAGGCGGGTTCGAACAGCCCGTCCGGCGGGGCCGAGGGATAGTTCTTGACGAAGGCCACCATGCCGATCAGCAGAAGCGGCGCGGTTTCGCCCAGGGCCTGGGCCAGGCCGATGATGGTGCCGGTCAGGATGCCCGGCATGGCCAGCGGCAAGACGTGGTGGAACACCGACTGCATCTTGGACGCCCCCACCCCCAGCGCCGCGTCGCGGATCGAGGGCGGCACCGCCTTCAGCGCCGCGCGGGTGGCGATGATGATCGTCGGCAGCGTCATCAGCGTCAGCACCAGGCCGCCGACGATGGGCGCCGATTGCGGCAGCCCGCCGAAGTTGATGAAGGCGGCAAGTCCGAGGATGCCGAAGACGATCGAGGGCACCGCGGCCAGGTTCGAGATATTGACCTCGATGATGTCGGTCCAGCGGTTCTTGGGCGCGAATTCCTCGAGATAGATCGAGGCGGCGACGCCGATCGGCACCGACAGCACCAGCACCACCAGCATCATGTAGAGCGAGCCGAGGATGGCGATGCCGACGCCCGCCGCCTCGGGGCGCTGGTCCGAGGCATCGGGGCTGGTCAGGAAGGACCAGTTCCACTGGGTCGCCAGCATGCCCTGCGCCTTCAGCGCATCGGCAAGCTGCAGCTGCGCCGGCGAGGTATTGGCGTCACGCGCCGCGCTTTCCATGCTGACGCGGCCCTTGTAATAGCCGTCCACCCGGCCATTCACCAGCACGCGCGCCTCGACGGTCTGGCCGATCAGCTCGGGATCGGCCAGCACGCGGTTGCGCAGCTGCGCCGAGGCCTCTTTCGAGATCAGGTTCGAGACATCCTTGTCCGACAGCTCGGCGATGGCGATGCCCTTGTCGGCGATGGCCTGTTGCAGCGACTGCTCCAGGATCTTGCCATAGGTCAGGGTCAGCACCTTGCGCAGGTCGTCCGGGTCGCGGTTGCCGTTCTTGTCCAGCTGCGCCGCGTCCAGCGCGACCGGGATCTCCAGGTAGGTCTGGCGGAAGGCGCCGATGCCGCCGGTGATGATGGTGAACAGCAGGATCACCAGCATCACCATCGAGACCAGGATGGCGCCCAGCCCATAGGCGCGGAACCGCGCCTCGGCGGCGTTGCGCTTGCGGGAGCGCGGATCGGCGACCAGCAGCGAGGGCCGGGGCTGCGCGCCTTGCAGGGTTGCGTCGCTCATTCGTATTGCTCCCGGTATTTGCGCACGACGTAGAGGGCGACGATGTTCAGCCCCAGCGTGATGACGAAAAGGGTCAGGCCCAGGGCAAAGGCCACCAGCGTCTCGGGCGCGGCGAAATCGTTGTCGCCAGTCAGCTGGCTGACGATCTTGACGGTGATCGTCGTCATGGCCTCGAACGGGTTCAGGTCCATGCGGGCGGCGGCCCCCGCGCCCAGCACGACGATCATCGTCTCGCCGATGGCGCGCGAGGCGGCCAGCAGCACGGCGCCGACGATGCCCGGCAGGGCGGCGGGCAGCACCACCTTGCGCACGGTTTCCGATTGCGTCGAGCCAAGCCCCAGCGCGCCGTCGCGCAAGCTTTGCGGCACGGCGTTGATGATGTCATCCGACAGCGAACTGACGAAGGGGATCAGCATGATGCCCATGACCAGCCCCGCCGTCATCACCGACGAGCCGGAATTGCCCAGGCCCAGCGGCTGGGCGAACCAGTCGCGCAGCATCGGGCCGACGGTGATCAGCGCGAAAAGGCCATAGACGATGGTCGGGATGCCGGCCAGCACCTCGATCATCGGCTTGGCCACGCTGCGCAGCCTGGCCGAGGCGTATTCGGACATGTAGATCGCCGCGAACAGCCCGATCGGCACCGACACCGCCAGCGCGATCAGCGAGATGTAGAGCGTGCCCCACAGCAGCGGCAGGATGCCCAGCTGCGAGCCGCCGCCGAAGCGCGGCGACCAGGTGGTGCCGAAGAAGAAATCCTGCCAGGGATATTTCTGGAAGAAATGCCCGGTCTCGAACAGCATCGAAAAGACGATCCCGGCGGTGGTCAGGATGGCGATGCTGGAACACAGGATCAGCAGGCCCTTGACCATGGCCTCGACCGCGTTGCGGGCGCGAAAATCCGGTGCGTTGCGGACAAGCGCCAAGGCCAGCCCGGCGGCGGCCAGTACCAGCGCCAGGATGGCGACGGGCGTCGCATTCGCGGCCGGCTGCACGAAGCGCCAGATGGCGATCAGGAACAGTGCCGGCAGCGCCGTCAGCAAGGCGGCGTTCCAGCCGTGATACCTGGGCCGCGAATGCAGCCGCCGCACATCGCCCCCGGCCAGCGCGACGACGCGCGCGCGGGTGACGAAATAGCCCGCGCCGGCAAGGGCAAGGACGATCAGCAAGGTCCATGAGACAGGCATGTGAGCCCTCAAGCCAGGGAAACGGAAGGGGCGCGGGGCAGCAGCATGCCCCGCGCCCGGCAGATCATTGGGCGAGCGTCGCTTCGTCGGCGACGGCCGCCTGGGTCGCCGCCAGTTCCGGATCGGCCACCAGGCCATAGGCGGCCAGCGGCCCTTCCGGCCCGGCCAGCTCATCCGAGACGAAGAATTCCGCGAACTCCTTCAGCCCCGGCACGGTGCCGATATGCTGTTTCTTGACATAGAAGAACAGCGGCCGCGAAACCGGGTATTCGCCCGCGGCGATGGTCTCGGTCGAGGGGGTGACGCCGGCGATGGTCGCGACCTTCAGCTTGTCGGTATTGTTCTCATAAAAGGACAGGCCGAAGACGCCGATGCCGTTCTTGGCCGACTGGATGCGGGCCAGGGTCTCGGTATAGTCGCCGTCGATGTCGATGGACTTGCCATCGGTGCGCAGCGCCATGCAGGCCGCTTCGCCCTCGTCCTCGCCCTTCTCGGCCTTCAGCACCTCGGCGGCGCCCGATTCCTCGCAGCCCGCGGCGATCACCTTCTCCTCGAAGACCTCGCGGGTGCCGTGCTTGGTGCCGGGCACGAAGGCCAGGATCTCCTGGTCGGGCAGCTCGGCGCGGATGTCGCTCCACTTGGTATGGGGGTTCGGAACGACCTTGCCGTCGACCACGACTTCGGCAGCCAGCGCATTGAACCAGTCGGCCGGAGTGAAGGCGAAGTCGTTGCCGGCGATGTCGCTGGCAAAGACGATGCCGTCATAGCCGATGCGGACCTCCATGATCTCGGTCACGCCGGCGGCCTTGCAGGCCTCGATCTCGCTATCCTTGATCGGGCGGCTGGCATTGGCGATGTCGATGGTGTTCTCGCCCACGCCCTCGCAGAATTTCTTCAGCCCGGCCGAGGAGCCGCCCGATTCGACCACCGGGGTCGGGAAATCGGTGTTCTCGCCAAAGGCCTCGGCCACGATGGTCGAATAGGGCAGCACCGTGGACGAGCCCGAGACCTGGATCTGGTCGCGCGCGGTGGCGGCGGTGGCCGAGGCGGCGATCAGGGCCAGCGCCGACACGGTGAATTTCGCGGATTTCATAGGATCACTCCTGACATTTCCATGGGGCCGTTGCGGCCTGCCCGCTCTCTAGAACGGCGACGCGACGGTTATGCGAAAGGAATGTGTCAGTTTCGTAACAATCAGGGGGGAGTATTTGCAAAACAATGAAAGGCGCAGCCCGCCACGATCCGGCTTTCTCCGTTTTCCCAATACCCCATGGGGTGAATTGGCCCGCGCAGCGGGACAAGAGGGGAACGGCGTTCCCCTTGCCTGCCCCGCGCATCCGCGCCCTGCCTAGCCGATGCGGCCGCGCTGGCCGCCGGTCTGCGCCCGGTCGAGCAGCAGGTGGTCCAGGATCACGCAGGCGGCCATGGCCTCGGCGATGGGCACGGCGCGGATGCCGACGCAGGGATCGTGGCGGCCCTTGGTGATCAGCTCGATCTCCTCGCCCTTCTGGTTGATGGTGCGGCGCGGGGTCAGGATCGAACTGGTCGGCTTGACGGCGAATCGCACCACGATGTCCTGCCCGGTCGAGATGCCGCCCAGGATGCCCCCGGCATGGTTCGACAGGAAACGCGGCCCGTCGTTGCCCATGCGGATCTCGTCGGCATTGGCGGTTCCGGTCAGCGCGGCCGCCGCCATGCCCTCGCCGATCTCGACCCCCTTCACCGCATTGATCGACATCATCGCGGCGGCCAGGTCGGTGTCCAGCTTGGCATAGACCGGCGCGCCGAGGCCGGGCGGGCAGCCCTGGACCAGCACCTCGACGGCGGCGCCGACGCTGTCCTGCGCCTTGCGGGTGGCGTTGAGGTAATCCTCCCAGGCCGGCACGGCCGCGGCATCGGGCAGGAAGAACGGGTTCCTGCCGATCTCGGCCGCGTCGAAATTCGCCCGCTCCAGGTGCAATTCGCCCATCTGCACCATGTAGCCGGTGATCCGCAGCCCCGGCGCCAGCTCGCGCAGCACCGCCTGCGCGACGCCGCCCGCCGCGACCCGCGCCGCCGTCTCGCGCGCGCTGGAACGCCCGCCGCCGCGATAGTCGCGGATGCCGTATTTCAGGTGATAGGCGATATCGGCATGGCCGGGGCGGAAGGCCTGGGCGATCTCGCCGTAATCCTTGCTGCGCTGGTCGGTGTTCTCGATCATCAGCTGGATCGGCGTGCCGGTGGTCTTGCCCTCGAACACCCCCGACAGGATGCGCACCCGGTCCGGCTCCTGCCGCTGGGTGGTGAATTTCGAGCTGCCGGGCCGGCGGCGGTCCAGGAATTGCTGGATCCAGCCCTCGTCCAGCGCCACGCCGGGCGGGCAGCCGTCCACCGTGACGCCCAGCGCCGGGCCATGGCTTTCGCCCCAGGTGGTGAAGGTGAAGACGCGACCGAAGGTGTTGAAGCTCATGATTGCCGGACCCCTTTTTGCCTGCGATAGCCGCAGGCCGGGCAAGGGGCAATCCCCAGCTCGGCCCGCCGCCGGCCCGACCGGCAAGGGCGACAGCGAAAACCCGGCTGCAAGGCGAAAAATTATCCTTTCCTTTCAAGGAAAGGGCGGGTGCAGCACCGCAAATCGCCAAACCGGCGGCAAGGATCGGCCTGCCGCGCCGCCGGCCCTAGTTCTCGCGGAAGGCCCGCGACAGGCTGTCTTCGATCGGCTTGACCAGATATTGCGCAAAGGTCCGGGCCGAGGTCTCGATCATGACCTCCGCCGGCATCCCCGGCGTCGGCCGGAAGCCATGCACCCGCCCCAGCTCCGAGGGCGGCAGGTCGATGCGCACCACATAGACCTCGCGCTGGATGCCTTCGGCCTGCGTGGTCAGCGCATCGGCCGAGACATAGACCAGGTGGCCCTGAAGCACCGGGGTGGTGCGCTGGTTCAGCGAGGTCAGCCGCACCGCCGCCTTCTGGCCGATCTCGATCTCGTCGATGTCGGTGCGCGCGACATAGGTCTCGATGATCAGCGGCGCATCCTGCGGCAGGATTTCCAGGATCGGCTTGCCCGCCTCGATCACGCCGCCGGGCGTATGGTAATGCATGCGCACGATGGTGCCCGACACCGGCGCGGTGATATAGGCGCGCTCCAGCACGTCCTGCGCCTTCATCGATTGCTCGCGGACGCTGTCCAGCTCGGCCTCGATGCCCTGGCTTTCGTTCAGCGCGGCCTGCTTGTGCTGGGTCAGGGCCTGCTCGATCTCGCTTTCGGCCTTGCGCATGGCCTCTTCCGTCTCGGCGATCAGCGCCGTGATGCGGCCGGCCTCGCCCACGGCATCGGCGATGGCCCGTGCCAGGACGTTGACATCGCTGCGCCGCACCAGCCCGCGCTGCAAGAGCGTGTCTCGGGCGCCGTGGTCCTCGCGCAGCAAGGCAAGCTGGGTCTCGATGGCGGCCAGCTGCCCCTCGTAGCCCTGGATGCGCGAACGGCTGGCAGCGATATTGCTTTGCAGCAGGATGATCTCGCCATCCAGCCGGGCGCGGGCGGCGCGAAAGGCTGCCTGCTGCTCGGCCATGATGGCGGCAAAGCTGGGCTCGTCCTGGTGTTCCTGCAGGAAGCCGTCGAAGACCAGCGCCTCGGCCCCTTCATATTCCGCCCGCAGCCGGGCGCTGATCGCCTCGAGCCGGGCGCGGCGCAATTCCAGCTCGCGCCGGTTGGCGATGGCGGCGGTGCGGTCGAGCTGGATCAGCACCTGGCCCTCGACCACCTCCTCGCCCTCGTCGACCAGGATCTCGCGGATAATGCCGCCTTCCAGGTGCTGGACGATCTTGTTGCGGCCGGTGGCGACGAAACTGCCCGGCGCCATCACCGCCGCCGCAAGCGGCGCCCGGAACGCCCAAGTACCGAACCCGCCCAGGGACAGCACCAGCAGGGCGATGCCAAAGACCAGGTGCCGCGTCACCGAGCGGGGCACCCGGTCATAGAGGCCATCGGGGTCGGATCTGCTGGTCATTGGCCTGCCTCCGGCGCAGGGGGGGTCGCGGCCCGATTGCCCGGCGCGGCCTGCGGCTGCGGCTGGGCTGCCTGCGGCTGCGGGGCCATGGCGGGGGGCTGGTTGCCCGGCGGCTTGCGGCTCGCCAGCCGCTCCAGCATCTGATCGCGCGCACCGAAGGCGGCGATCTGCCCGTCGGCCAGCAGCATGATATTGTCCACGTCCTGGAGCAGCTGGTATTTCTGGGTCACGACGATCATGGTGATCCCGTCCTTCTTGGCCAGCGCCATCGCCCTGGACAGCGCGCGGTCCCCCGCCGTGTCCAGGTTCGAGTTCGGCTCGTCCAGCACCACCAGGCGGGGGCTGCCGAAAAACGCCCGCGCCAGGCCGATGCGCTGCTTCTGCCCGCCCGAAAGCGGCGATCCGTCGGCGGCCACGATGGTCTCATAGCCTTCGGGCAGCTTGGCGATCATGTCATGGACATCGGCCAGCACCGCGGCCTGGTAGATCTCTTCGTCGCGGGCATCGGGCCGCATGCGGGCGATATTGTCCTTGATGGTGCCGGGGAACAGCTGCACGTCCTGCGGCAGATAGCCGATGCACTGGCCCAGCTGGCGCTGGTCCCAGTTGCGCAGGTCCATCAGGTCCAGCCGCACGCTGCCCGAAGTGGGCAGGATCGAGCCGACCAGCATCTTGCCCAGCGTCGTCTTGCCGGCGCCGGAATTGCCGACGATGGCCAGCGAGGCGCCGGGGTTCAGCGAAAAGGTGATCGCGTTCAGCACCACCCGCTTGGTCCCGTTCGGCACGTAAAGCAGCCGCTCGACATCCAGGCGGCCCTCGGGATGGGGCAGCCTCAGCCGCTGCTGGTTCAGCGGCGAGGATTTCAGCAGCGCCGAGATGCGGCCATAGGCGGCGCGCGACAGAAGCACGTGGTTCCAGCCCTCGATGGCGCCCTCGATGGGGGCCAGCGCGCGGCCGGCGATGATCGAGGCGGCAATGACCATGCCGCCGGTGATCTCGCCGCGCAGCGCCAGATAGGCGCCCCAGCCCAGCAGCCCCACCTGCGTCAGCAGCCGCACCGCGCGCGAGGCACCGGCGAAGGCGATGTTGCGGTCCTGGGCCCGCACCTGCGCCGTCATCGAGCTGGCGGCGTCGCGGCCCCAGATGGTCACGGCCTCGGGGATCATCGCCAACGCGTTGATGATCTGCGAATTGCGCATCATCGAATCCAGGTGCAGGTTGGCGCGGCTGAGATGCCGGTTCGCCTCGGCAAAGGATTTCGCGGTGGCGCGCTGGTTCATCATCGCGATGGCCATCAGCAGCACGGCCGTGGTCAGCACCATCAGGCCCAGATGCGGATGGACCAGGAAGATCGCCAGGATGAACAGCGGCGCAAAGGGCAGGTCCAGCAGCGACAGCAGCGTCCCCGAGACCAGGAAGCTGCGCACCTGCTGCAGATCGCCCAGCGTCTGGTATTCCTGCCCGGCGCTTTGCAGCGAGGCCCGCGCCGCCGCCGACAGGATCGGCGCGCCCAGCCGGGCCGAGATGTCGACCGAGCTGCGCAGCAGCATGCCGCGCCGGATGGCGTCGAACACCACCTGCAGCAGCACGGCGCCGATGATCACCACCGTCAGCATGACCAGCGTGTCGATCGAGCGGCTGGTCAGCACCCGGTCCGAGATCTGGAACAGATAGATCGGGATCGCCAGCACCAGCATGTTCGAGACGCCGCTGAACAGCAGCACCCCCAGGATATTGGCCCAGATCCGGCGGATCGTCGCCCCCAGCGCCCCGGCGATATCGGGCTCGGACACCCGCTTGTGGAAGGCAGAGCCGCCCTTTGGCTGCGCCGTGGCGGGCGCCGGGGGAATGCGCCCGGCCTGCCGCTCGATGGTGGGGCCGGTGCCCATGGGCTTGGATGCCGGCGGGCGGGACTTGCCCTTCCCCTGCCAATCGACGCACATCTCGGGTTCGAGCACCAGCCGCTCGCTGGTCTTGTCGGATCGGATCATGCCAGCACCGTTTGCATGATGTCGGCGGGCACATCGGCATTCGTGCCGATCGGCACGAAATCACCGTCACCGGCATCGTCGCCGAGCATCCCCTCGGCCAGGAAAAGCACCGCCTCGCTGGCCAGGCCGGGCGGCGGGGTGGGCATCAGCGGATCGTGGGTTGCGACCAGTTCGGCCTGGTGCAGCAGCGCGTCGGAATAATGCTCGCCGCCGGAATAGATCGTGGCATCGACGCCGAACTCGGCGATCACCGCCGCGTTCACCAGCAGGTTCGAGCCGGTGACGACGCTGATCTCGCCTCCCGCCTGCAAAAGGTCGTCGCGATAGACCTCGATCTGGTCGGCATCGCCCAGCACGTTGGTCTGCCGCACCAGGTTCAACGAAACCATGTCGCCCTTGATATGCAGCACCCGCACCAGGTCCAGGCCCTGGAAGGCGGGGTCGTTCAGCACCGCTTGCGGCAGGCTGACATCGCCCGCCGCCGCCCCCGCCAGCATCGCGGCATGGTCCGCGCCGGCCGCGACCACCCCCGCCAGGCCGACCTGATGGATGGTCGCATCGTTGATCAGCAGATTGTCGCCCGAGCTGATCCTGCCGCCATGGCCATCGCTGACCATGATGCGGTCGTCGTCCAGCAGCACGTTGGTCTGCAAGATCGCGTTCAGGTTGATGACCTGCCCATCGACGATGATGAGATCGTAGCTCATCCCCAGTTCCAGCAGCGAGACGTGGTTCAGCGCGCCGTTCTCGCCCATCAGCAGCAGGGTCTTGTTCGCTTGAAGCGTGATCGAGGCGATGTCGTTATCCGACATCAGGTTGAACTGCTCGATCCAGTTCATGCTGATGAGGCTGCCCTCCAGCGTCGCCGTCACCCAGTATTGCGGCGCATCGTCGTCGCCCTGCGGCACCAGCATCGGGTTCGAGAAGCTGGTGTAGCTGGCGAAGTTCAGCCCCAGCGTCGGACTTGTGGCCTGGCCCTGCGCGGCGGCCGAGAGGCCGCCCAGCACGTCCGAATCGCTCCAGACATTGGTCTGGCTGATGAGGTTGTAGCTATAGACGCCCCCCGCCACGGCGACCACCGGCGCCGTCACCGCGGCGGAATGGATCGTGACCTGGTTGATCAGCGTGTTGTTGCCCAGGACCAGGTCATGGCCTTGCCCGGTCACGCCGGGGCCGGAAACGTTGGTGGGGCCGGCCGAGCTCGGCCCGTCGCGGCTTGTGACCGGGGCGCCTTCCTGCGCCTCGCGCGCCTGCTCGGCCGCCACCTCCTTGCGATAGGCGGGCATGAGCGCGTCGATGTCGGGGCGGGCATCGACCTTGACGCCGTTCTGGTACTGGCCCTCGACATCGGCGCCCTGGCGCGCATGGATCTCGGCGCCGGCAAGCTCGGTTTCGGGCAGGTCGGTCTGGCGGAAGGTCTCGGCGATCAGGCGGAAGGCGGGCTCGTCGGCGGGCATCGCCACCGGCAGGGCAAGGCCCAGCTGCTCGGCCTGCGCCGCCAGCGCCTCCAGCCGCGCCGCCAGCAGGTGCTGATCGACCAGCCCCTCGCGCATGGTATCGGCATTCACCCGGTCGCCATCGGCCAGCCGCGTCTTCTGGACCACGATGACGGCGACGGAACCGGGCACGGGCAGAACCCATTCCGGCACCGGCGTCACCACCCCGCCCGGCGGCTTGGCAGTCCAGGGCACCGCGGCATCGGGCTTGTTGGCGGACATCCCCTCGGGCGAGACCGAGGACCGCGGGAAATGGTGGTCCAGCGCCAGGACGGGCGGCGCCGGATCGGCCGAAAGCCCCTCGCCGGGGCGATAGGGGGGCACATAGCGGATATCGGGCTGGTAATCGAGCGGCTGATAGGGATGGCCGGCCCATTGCTGGATCGCATCGACCGGACCAAGGTCGGGAGCGACCTTCTTGGCCGTCAGCCGATCATATTCGATCCGCATCCGTCCATGTTCTTCCGCGAGGTGAAAAACTCCGATGAAGTGCCAGATCGCTTCTTCTGTCGCGTCGATCACCAGCATGTCTGCCACCTTCCTCGATAAAACAATTCCGGCTAGGCCGAGGGAAATCAATTAAACGGAAACCTGCGCAGGAAGACCCTGCGCAGGCAGTTCGTCACGGGGCCCGTCAGCCCAGGTCGTCCTGGCCGACCACGGTCGAGCTGAGATCGCCGCCGACCACGGTCATGTCGACGGTGTTGCCCAGCACGTTCGCGCCCATCACGATGCTCTGGTTGAACGCCGTGGTATCCAGGATCGAGTCGGCCGAGGCGGTCGAGTAGCCGTTGACATAGCCGTCATCGCCATTGTTCGACCCCCAGGTGCCGGCATGAGCATAGCCACCGTCGCCCGACATCACCTGGCCGCCGGCACCGCCATTGCCGCTGCTGGTGTTCATGCCGTTGCCGCCCAGGGCATAGCCGCCGGTCGAGCTGGCCGCGCCGCCGGCGCCGCCGGTGGTGCCATTGGCCGCGCCGCCCATGCCGTTGCCGCCGGTGGCATCGCCATAGCCTTCGCCCGTGCCATCCGCACGGCCGCCGTTGCCGGCCGCCGACAGGGCCGCGCCGAAGCCCGCGCCGCCGGCATCGCCCGAGGTCGCGTCGCCGGCCATGGCCGCCGCTGCGGAAAGCGCCGCACCGATACCGGCACCGATGCCGCCCGCGCCGCCCGCGCCACCGTCGGCACCGTCGCCGCCGTTGCCGGTGTCGCCGCCATTGCCGCTGTCGTTGTTGACGCCCACGCCGACCAGGCCCAGGCCAAGCGCGCCGGTCGGACCGGCATCGGCCGAGCCGGTGCCGCCGCCGGCGCCGCCGGCGCCGCCAGAGCCGCCGGGCCCGCCGGCACCGGCACCCAGCGCAGCTGCCAGACTGCCGGCCCCGGCATCGCCGCCGCTTGCGTCACCGCTGAGCCCGGCACCGATGCCGGCACCCAGGCCCGCCGCGTCGCCGCCATCGGCCGAACCGCCCTTGCCGGCGCCTACGCCAAGCCCAAGCGCCCCGCCGCCGTCGCCGTCGCCGCCCCAGGCCGCGGCCTTGCCGCCGTTGCCGCCATCGGAATGGCTGCCCGAGGCCATGGCCTTGCCGCCATCGGCATCCGCATCGCCCGAACCGCCGTCGGCGCTGCCGCCGCTGCCGCCCCGGCCACCTTCGCTGCCGGCATCAATGCCGCGCTCGGCCGTGGCCGTGCCGCCATAGACGCTGCCGTTCTGGTTGAAGTCGGCATTGTTGGAGACATTGGCATCGCTCAGGTCATCCTGGTCGTTCATCGTCCCGGATTGCGGGATGATGATGCCCACGTCGGCGCCGCCGCCGTTCAAGGCATGGTTCAGCACGTTCTCGATATTGATGTCATCGGTGCCGATGCTGATATTGCCGTCGCGATTGACCAGAAGATCGCCCATGCTGCCATGCGCGTTGTTCAGGTCGATGTCGGCATAATCGTTGTCGGTCGGCTGCCATCCATTCAGATCAAGGCCCACGCTGACATTGGTCGAGACGTTGGTCTCGACATCGGTGTTGTTATAGGCCGTGTTCACCGCCTTGTTATAGGCGTCGTTCGTCGCATCGTTGCGCGCGTCGTTGTTGGCGTCGTTGCGCGCATCGTTGCTGGCATCGTTGTCGGCCTTGTTCTTGGCGGCATTGCCGGCCAGGTTGCCTGCCACGTTGCCGGCAGCGTTATAGGCAAGCGTCTCCGAGGCGCTGCTGTTCGCATTGGCATTGGCATTCGCGTTTTCGTTCGCGTTGCTCTGGCTCTGATGCTGCCCCTGGCCTTGGTCCTGACCCTGATCCTGGCCTTGACCCTGGTCCTGATCCTGGCCCTGGGCCTGCTTGTTCAACTGGCCCTGACCCTGGCCCTGCCCTTGACCCTGACCTTGACCCTGGCCTTGATCCTGGTCCTGGTCCTGGTCCTGGTTGTTGATCGGCCAGGCGAAGAGATTCATGTTGCGGCTGCCAACCATCGTCATTTCCTCCTCTAGAGGCGGGGGAGATGCGGCCAGATCCTTCACAAGCACGCCTGCCCGCCCGGTTGCGGTGGATGAAGGCAAGCCGGTTGCGGTCGCCGGGCGAATGCCCACCGTCACGACGGCACGACCGTTTCCGTCTTGCTGCTGATACGGACAACCGCACACCACCTTGCGCGGCCCCGTCCGACCGGCCCCGGAACTGCCCCGGATCGCCGACCTTGAAGAAGGCTACGCCTCGCCCAGCGATTCGGCCTAGCTGCACGAAAAGGCTAGCGGGGGGCTGGCCGAATACCCGAAGAATCCGCTTTGGGCCTATAGCCAGGCGGCACCGCATCCTCTCCGGATCGCCCGAACGGGTTAATCCCTTTCGCCAGGGGCACGGCACCCGGCCCCGGCTGTCCTCACCAAAGGGACAGGTGCGGATGCGGGCCTCTACCCTGGATGGAGCGACCCGATGAACTTACAACTAGGTTGTGGTGATTCTTGAACTTATCCCTCGCTCTTCCCTTTGAGGACGGGCGAAAACTTGCTAGGCTGAACTGTCCGGTCGGCCTGGGAGGGCTGGCCGGGACGGGGGAGTAAAACCATACGCAAGAAGGTAGGAATGACATGAACATGGCATCTTGCGATGGCGTATCCAGTGAAATCCGTACGCTGTCTGACCGGCCTGCGCGTGGAACGGCAGAGGTTCTCTTTGTCGGAACACAATGCAATTTTTCCCACAGCCTGATTTCGGTGACCAGCCAGGAGCTGGGACATATCACCGTGGCGGCTGCACTATCCTTCGACGACTTTCGCAGCCTGTCCGAACTGACCGGCGAATGGCCGACGCTGCTGGTTCTGGACGAACCGACGATGCGCGGATTGTCAGAGGAGGATCGCACCTATCTGCTGGGCCTGAACGACGTGGCGCTGGCCATCGCCTTTTGCACCGGCGCCTTCGGCCGGGCCTGCTACGAGGATGCCACGCTGCGGCGGCGCGCAGCCAGCATCCTGCCGCTGAACGTCCGGCTGGACGTATGGCTTTCCGTCATCAAGCTGGTCGCCCATGGCGGCAACTACATCTTTCCCGAGATCATTTCCTCGGCCGGGGTCGCGATGCCGGCCGCGGTCCCGGACGAGCTTGGCCTGACCCAGCGCCAGCAGGACGTGCTGCGCCTGGTCGCCGACGGCCAGTCCAACAAGCGGATCGCATCCAGCCTTGGCCTGTCGGTCCATACGGTCAAGCTGCACCTGCGCAATGCCAGCCTGCGGCTGGGCGCCCACAACCGCACCGAAGCCGCCATGCGTTATCGCGCATTGGGATCATGACCGCGCCGGGGGCGCCCGCCGGGACCGGCGCGGCCGAGCCCGACCTCGATGCGGTGTTGCTGCGGGTCGGGCGGCTCAACTATGCCTGGAGCAATACCGAAAGCCTGCTGATCCACATGCTCGCCGGGCTGACCGGGATGGACAAGAGCGCGGCGGTGGTGGTCTTTCTGTCGGTCTCCTCGACGCGCGGCCGCATCGAGATGGTCGAGCGTCTTGCGAAACTGCGCCTGCCCGCCGGGCAGGAGCAGCAGGAACTGCTGGAGCTGACAGCCCGCTTTGCCAGGCTGTCCGCCGTCCGGCACCGCTACAACCACAGCATTTGGTCGTTTCAAGAGGACGGCTCGGTCTCGACCATCCTGATGCGGATCGCCGACCGGCGCGACCGCATCCACATGGGCCGCAAGCAGACCCTGGGCAACGACGAGATGCTGCGGCTGGACCAGGATCTGGAGTTGCTGTCGCAGCTGAACCGCAACATCTGGCGCTTCCTGCGGCAATACGAATACCCGATCGACTGAGGGCGCGCGCCGCATCGCCGCGTCAGGCGTCGATGAACTCGCGCACGAAGGGCGTCGCCGGGCGGGCGCGGATGTCCTGCGGGCGGCCGACCTGCTCGATCCGGCCCATCGACATCACCACCACCAGGTCCGCCAGTTCCATCGCCTCGTCCTGGTCGTGGGTGACGAAAACCGTGGTCAGGCCGGTGCTGTCGTGGATCTCGCGCAGGCCCTGGCGCAGTTCCTTGCGCACGCGGGCATCCAGCGCGCCGAAGGGCTCGTCCAAGAGCAGCATCCGCGGCTCGATGGCCAGCGCGCGGGCCAATGCCACGCGCTGGCGCTGGCCGCCCGACAGCTGGCTGGGAAAGCGCCCGCCGATCTGCGGCAACTGGATCAGGTCCAGAAGCCGGGTCACGCGGCGCCCGATCTCGGCCCGGTTGGGGCGCGAGCGGCGGGGGCGGGCGCGCAGCCCATAGGCGATGTTCTCGAACACGGTCATGTGCCTAAACAGCGCATAGCTCTGGAAGACGAAGCCGGCGCGGCGTTCCTGCACCGTCAGCCCGGTCGCATCCTGCCCGTCGAAAAGCACCCGGCCCGAAGTCGGGAACTCCAGCCCGCCCAGGATGCGCAGAAGCGTGGTCTTGCCCGAGCCGGAGGGCCCCAAGAGCGCCACCAGCGCCCCCGAGGGGATGGCCAGGCTGACCGGGTGCAGCGCGGTGGTTGCACCGAAGCTCTTGGCGATTTCGTCGATCTCGATATGCATGGGACACCTCAATGGCGGCGCGTTGCGGCAAGCTGGTCGGCATGGCGCCATTCCAGCACGGTCTTGAGCGCCAGCGTCAGCAGGCCAAGCAGGGCCAGCACCGCGGCCAAGCTGAAGGCGGCGACCGAAAGATATTCGTTGTAGAGCATCTCGATGGTGATCGGCATGGTGGCGGTCTGGCCGCGGATCTTGCCCGAGACCACCGCGACGGCGCCGAACTCGCCCATGGCGCGGGCATTGCACAGCAGCACGCCGTAAAGCAGCGCCCATTTGATATTGGGCAGCGTCACGGTCAGGAAGATGCGCCAGCCCGAGGCACCCAGCGTCAGCGCCGCCTCTTCCTCGGCGCGGCCCTGTTCGATCATCACCGGGATCAGCTCGCGCGCCACGAAGGGGAAGGTGACGAAGATCGAGGCCAGCACGATCCCCGGCAGGGCGAAGATGACAGGCAGGCCGCTGGCGACCAGCCAGCCGCCGATCAGGCTGTTGGTGCCGAACAAGAGCACCAGCGCCAGCCCCGCCACCACCGGCGAGACGGAAAACGGCAGGTCGATCAGGGTGATGAGGAAAGCCTTGCCGCGAAAGTCGAACTTGGTGATCGTCCAGGCGGCGGCGATGCCGAAGACCGCATTCACCGGCACCGAGATCGCCGCGACGATCAGCGTCAGCCGGATGGCCGAGGTCGCCTCGGGCCGGGCCAGAGAGGCGAGCGCCTGTCCCGCGCCGCGTGCAAGGGCCTCGGCAAAGACCACGGCCAACGGCGCCACCACCAGGACGGCCAGCCCGCCGAGTGCCAGGGCGATCAGCAGGATGCGTACCGGCCGGCTTTCCTCGGCCACCGGACGCCATTGCGCGGTTTTCTCGCCGCCGGCGGCGTGCAGGGCGTTGTCAAACATGGCCGATCCTCCGCCGGCTCCAGATCTGGATCAGGTTGATCGCCAGCAGCATGGCGAAGGAGATCAGCAGCATGGCGATGCCGATGGCAGCCGCGCCGTCATAGTCGAACTCTTCAAGCTTGATGACGATCAAGAGCGGCGCGATCTCGGTCTTCATCGGCAGGTTGCCGGCGATGAAGATGACCGAGCCGTATTCGCCGACCGCGCGCGCCAGCGACAGCGCGAATCCGGTCAGCGCCGCAGGCAGCAGCAGGGGCAGGATCACCCGGCGCAGGGTGTGGAACCGCCCCGCCCCCAGCGTGGCCGAGGCTTCCTCGACCTCCTGCTCGATCTCGGCGATCACCGGCTGCACGGTGCGGGTGACGAAGGGCAGGCCGACGAAGATCAGCGCGATCAGGATGCCCCATTGCGTATAGGCGATCTTGCCGCCCAGATCGCGGACGATGCTGCCGAAGACGCCGTTCGGCGCGTAAAGCGCGGTCAGCGCGATGCCCGCCACCGCCGTCGGCAGGGCAAAGGGCAGGTCGACCAGCGCATCGACCAGCCGCCGGCCCGGAAAGTCATAGCGCGCCAGCACCCAGGCCAGCAGCGTGCCGAAGACCAGGTTGACCAGCGCGGCCAGGAAGGCCAGGCGGAAGGACAGATACAGCGCCGCCCAGACCCGCGGCGTGTTGATCGTGGCCCAGACCGCCTCGGGCCCATAGCTGATGCCGCGGGCCAGCAGCGCGCCGACCGGCAGGATGACGATCAGCGACAGCATGGCCAGGGTGATGCCCATGCCGAGGCCGAA
This sequence comes from Paracoccus sp. P2, assembly GCF_046335115.1. Classification (NCBI taxonomy): domain Bacteria; kingdom Pseudomonadati; phylum Pseudomonadota; class Alphaproteobacteria; order Rhodobacterales; family Paracoccaceae; genus Paracoccus; species Paracoccus sp. P2. The sequence goes on from NZ_JBGOSN010000003.1 coordinate 211,821, forward strand.
GCCCGGCATGGGGGATTTCTGCAAGCGGAACGCCAGCGCCATCGGTCATTGCCCCGAATAGATCTGGTCGAAGGTGCCGCCGTCGCCGAAATGTTCGGGCTGGGCCTGTTTCCAGCTGCCAAAATCGGCGATGGTCACCAGATCGAGCTGCGGAAAGCGCGCCACGTCCTCGGGATTGGCGGCGCTGTCGTCCCAGGCGCGGTAATAGTGCTTGTAGGCCAGCGCCTGCCCCTCGGGCGAATAGAGGAAGGCCAGATAGGCATCGGCCAGCGCCTTCTGCTCGTCATCGGCGATGTTCTTGTCCACGATGGCGACCGGCGGCTCGGCCAGGATCGAGACCGAGGGCACGACGATGTCGAACCGGTCCTCGCCCAGCTCGTTCAGCGCCAGATAGGCCTCGTTTTCCCAAGCCAGCAGCACGTCGCCGATCTCGCGCTGGGTGAAGGTGGTGGTCGAGCCGCGCGCGCCGCTGTCGAGCACCGGGACATGCTTGAACAGTTCGGTCACGAAACCCTTGGGATCCTGGCCGTTCTTCTGCGCCCAGGCCCAGGCGGCCAGATAATTCCAGCGCGCCCCGCCGCTGGTCTTGGGGTTCGGGGTGATGACCTCGACGCCCTCCTTGACCAGGTCGCCCCAGTCCTGGATGCCCTTGGGATTGCCCTCGCGCACCAGGAAGACGATGGTCGAGGTATAGGGCGCGCTGTTATGCGGCAGGCGCGACTGCCAATCCTCGGGCAACAGGCCGCGGGAGGCGATCTGGTCGATGTCCGAGGCCAGCGCCAGCGTCACCACCTGCGCCTTGAGCCCGTCGATCACCGAGCGCGCCTGCGCGCCCGAGCCGCCATGCGAGGTCTCGATGGTCGGCGCGGCATGCCCTTCGGCCTGCCATTTCGCGGCGAAGGCGGCGTTCACCTCGCGGTAAAGCTCGCGCGTCGGGTCATAGCTGACATTCAGCAGGCTGTTGTCGGCATGGACCGGGCCGGCCAGTCCCAGCCCGACCAGGCTGACCACGATCGCCGCGATGCGCCGCAATCCCGGCGCCGCCGGACCTGCCCTCCTGCACCGGGAGCCCTGCGCGCCGCGAGCGCAAATCGACCGGCCACCGGCCGTCGGATTGTCGGTTGCGGGAACGATGCGGGTCATGATGCTTGTCCTCCTTGCTCTGCTTGCGGGAGCCTCATGACCGTAATTACGACAGAGTTTATCGTTTATTGCAAGATAAAGACGTGTTTATCCATCGTTTTTATTATTGCATAATATCAATGTTTTAGCAAATTTTCGGAAAACTTTCCGCGACCGGCCCTCATGCAGCGGGGGCGTTGACGAGACAAGGCCGGCCCATCCGGGGCCGGCCTTGCCTGCGGATCGGGCGGGCTCGCCCCCTCCTCAATCGTCGTCGTCATCGTCATCGTCGTCGCGACCCCGCCGCCGCCGCGGGCGATCATCGTCGTCGTCATCGCCCCATGCGCGATGGCGGAAGGTGCGCCGGTCGTCGTCGTCGCGCCACCAGCCGCGATAGGCCCAGCCGTCTGGGCCACGCAGCAGCCGTTCGATCCCGTCGCGGTGGAAATAGCGGGGAAAGTCGTCGTCATCCGCCAGAGCCGCGGCCGGAAGGGCCGCCGCGAACGCGGTCGCCGTCAGAATCATGCGAAATGGTGCCATGCGCTTTATCCTTTCATCCAGGGCAACGTCAGATGGTTGCAAGGGGATTACGCGCCGCGCCGCGGTTCATTCCCACCGAAGGGCGATTTTTCCGGGCAAGGCAGCACCGGGAACCCTCGCCCGCCGGTCGCGTTCCGCTTACGGCCAGCAAGGGAGAAAATAATGAAAGGCATCATCGCCTGGCTTCTGGGCATTCCGATCTTCGTCATCATCCTGCTTTACCTGACCGGCATCTTCTGAGCGAAAGCGCCGGCCCCGCGGACGGCTGGACGCCCCGGACCTGCAAGGCTAAGCATGGGCGCCCACCACGAACAGGAGCCGTCCGGCATGACCGAAACCTTGCTGATGCTCGCCGCCGGTTTTCTCGGCGGGATGCTGAACGCCGTCGCCGGGGGCGGCACCTTCATCACCTTCCCGGCGCTGGTCGCCAGCGGCGTGCCGGTAGTTTCGGCCAATGCCACCAGCACGGTCGCCGCCCTGCCCGGCTATCTGTCCGCCGCGCTGGGATTCCGCCGCGAGATCGCGCAGATCGAGCGGGCGCTGGTGCTGCGCCTGACCTTCTGGACGCTGGCCGGAGGCATCGTCGGCTCCTGCCTGCTGCTGGTTTCCTCGAACAAGGCCTTCGCGGTGCTGGTACCCTTCCTGCTGCTGGCGGCGACCTCGGTCTTCATCTGGGGGGCGCAGGTGCGGGAATGGGCGGCGCAGCACCGCAATGCGGTCGCGCCCTTCGGCGCCGGGACCATGGTGCCGGTCGCCATCTATGGCGGCTATTTCAACGGCGGGCTGGGCATCGTGCTGCTGGCGCTGTTCGCGCTTTGGGGCATGACGCAGCTGAACCAGATGAACGGGCTGAAGAACTGGCTGTCCTTCGCGCTGTCGGTGATCTCGCTGGCGATCTTCGCGGCCGGCGGGCAGGTCGCCTGGTGGCCGGCTGCGGTCATGAGCCTGGGCACCATCCTGGGCGGCTATCTGGGTGCGCCGGTGGCGCGGCGCATCCCGGTTCCGGCGCTGCGGGCATTGATCGCGGCCATCGGCTTTGGCATGACGGCGCTGTTCTTCTGGCGGCTCTTCTGACGCCAGCCCAACCCGAAAGGATTTTCCATGTCCGCGATCAAACGCATCGAGACCGGCCCCCGCATGAGCCAGGCGGTCATCCATAACGGCACCGTCTACCTGGCCGGCCAGGTCGGCAAGCCCGGCGAGCCCGTGGCCGAGCAGACCCGCGAGGTACTGGCCCAGATCGACCGGCTGCTGGCGGAATGCGGCTCGGACAAGACCCGCATCCTCTCGGCGCAGGTCTGGCTGGCCGACATGGCCGATTTCGCCGAAATGAATGCCGTCTGGGACGCCTGGGTGGCCCCCGGCCACGCCCCGGCCCGCGCCACCGGCGAATCGGCGCTGGCGACGCCCGACTACAAGGTCGAGATCATCGTGACCGCGGCGCAGAACTGATCGCCGCCAGGACCGAACGCGCGGCGCGCAGGCCCGGAGCCTCGCCGCCGCGCCCCAGCCGCTGCATGGTCAGCGCCATCGCCGCCAGTTGCTCGGCCCGCTCATCGCCATTCTCGATGAGCCGGAACAGCGCCTGAGACATCGGCCCCGGCTGGCAGTTGCGGCCCAGGTATTCCGGCACGGCGCGGGTCTCGCTGACCAGGTTGACCAGCGTCACCGTGTCGGTGCGCAGCAGCAGCCCGATGATCATCCGGCTGAGCGGCGCCACGTCATAGCCGATCACCATGGGCACGTCGTTGGCCGCCAGGTCCAGGCTGACCGTGCCCGAGGCCGCCAGCGCCAGGTCGGCAGCGGCGAAGGCCGCGCGCTTCTCCTCGGGACGCTCGACCACCACCGGCGCGGTCGGCCAGCGCCGCGCCATGTCGCGCACCAGCCCCGAAACGCCGCGCACGGTCGGGATCACCACGCGAATCTCGGGCACCCGGTCGCGCAGCCGGATCAGCGCCTCGTCGAAGCGCGGGCCCAGGCGCCCCACTTCGGTCCGGCGCGAGCCCGGCAAGCACAGGACCAGCGGCGCATCCGGCGCGATGCCGTTCGCGGCGCGAAACCCCGCCGCCTCGGCCTCGCCCGCCACCGGCTCGGCGGCGATGGGGTGGCCGACGAAATCGCAGCTCATGCCGGCGGCCTGCATCAAGGGCGGCTCGAAGGGCAGGATGGCCAGCACATGGTCGATCACCTCGGCCATCTTCCGGGCCCGTCCCGCCCGCCAGGCCCAGACCGAGGGCGCAACGTAATGGATGGTGCGCAAATCGGGGTTCAGCGCCCGCGCCTGGCGCGCCACGCGCAGGCAGAAATCCGGGCTGTCGATGGTGATCAGCGCATCGGGCCGGGCCTCGGCAACGGCGCGGGCGGTCTCGGCGACCCGGGCCTTGAGCGCGCGGTATTTCGGCAGCACCTCCCAGATGCCCATCAGGCTCAGTTCTTCCATTGGGAAACGGCTCTCGAGTCCCTGCGCCGCCATGGCGGACCCGCCGACGCCCAGGAACGCGGCCCCCGGATCGAGCTGCTTCAAGCCAGCCATCAGGGCGCCGCCCAGATTGTCGCCCGAAGGCTCGCCCGCGATCAGGAAGAATTTCATCGCGCCGCTCCGCTTGCCATGCCCCGACATGGGTATTTGAAGAACAGAGAAATCCCCCGGTCTTCTTCGTTCCCCAAATACCCTCCTGCCGCTTTCGCGGCACCGTCACGTGAGTATTTGGGCAACGGTGAAAAAGGCTCGCTTCACCGTTGCCCAAATACTCATGTCATCCGCGCCCCCAGAGAAACAGTCCCGCCGCCTGGGCGCGGCGCATTGCCTCGGCCCTGTCCAGCAGGATGACGCTGCCCGCCTCCCAGGCGATCCCCGCAAGCCCGGCCTCGGCGGCCTGGGTCACGGTGTCGGGGCCGATGGTCGGCAGGTCGATGCGCCGGTCCTGGCCGGGTTTCGGCGCCTTGTAGAGCACGCCGCCCGGCCCGTTGGGATCGGGTTTCAGGCCCGCGTGCAGCCGCGCGAATTCCAGCATGGCCTGGGTGCCCGGCAGCGCCTCGACGGCAAGGCAGAGCCCTTGCGCCACCACCGCGCCCTGGCCGATATCCAGCGCGCCGAGGCCGGCGACGATCTCGGCGGCGCGGGCGGCATCCTTCTGGTCGCGCGGGCTCGGCTCGCCCGTCAGAACACCTTCGCCCGGCACGAGATCGGGAAGGATCTGATCGACGGAGCAAATGGATATGCCGGCTTCCTCGAAAACGTCCAGGACCGCGCGCAGCGCCGCGTCGTCGCCCGACTGCATCCCCATCAGGATGCGCGGCACGATGGTCAGGGTCCGGGGGTCGAAAAGCTCGGGCTCGATCCTGGGGCGTCGGATGGCGCCGGCGAATACCGCCTGGGTCACGCCCTGCTCGGCCAGTTCGTCCAGAAAGGGCACCAGCCGTTCGAGGCGAAAGGGCCTGGCCTCGACCTGCGGCTTCAGGTTGTCCAGCGCATAGACCAGCGGCCGGTCCAGCGCCGCGGCAATGGCGGGGGCGAGGTTGCCCTCGCCGGCGATCAGGGCGATGCGGCTCATGGATGGGGCGCCAGGAAGCTGCGGTCCGAGGGGCCGAGGATGAAATCCAGCACCTCACGCACCATCGGGCCGTTCTCGGACTCGGCAAGGTGCCGGGCGGTGTCGCGGAAACTGCCCCGGCCCAGATGCGCCAGCATGTCGCGCAGCGCGTGGATTTCCTCGCGCGAGGCGCCGCGGCGCTTCAGCCCCACCAGGTTCAGCCCGTCCAGGTGGCCGCGCGGCCCCTGCACCAGGCCGAAGGGGATCACGTCGGCCGTCACCATCGTCACCGCGCCGATCATCGCGCCGCGGCCGATGCGCACCCATTGATGCACACCAGAGAGCCCGCCGACGATCACGTCGTCCTCCAGCACGCAATGCCCGGCGACCGAGGCATTGTTGACCAGGATCACCCGGTCGCCGAGCCGGCAATCATGCGCGACATGGCTGCCGGCCATGAACAGCCCGTCGTCGCCGATGCGGGTCACGCCGCCGCCGCCCTCGGTGCCGGGATTCATCGTCACATATTCGCGGATACGGTTGCGGGCGCCGATTTCCAGCCGCGTGCGCTCGCCGCGGAACTTCAGATCCTGCGGCACCTCGCCCAGCGAGGCGAAGGGGAAGACCGTGGTCTCGTCACCGATCGCGGTCTCGCCCGCCACCACGACATGCGATTTCAGCACCACGCCCCGGCCCAGGCTGACCTCGGGGCCGAGAACGCAGAACGGGCCGATCTCGCATCCCTCGCCGATCCTCGCGGCGGGATCCACGACGGCCGAGGGATGGATGCGGGTCTCAGCCATTCTCGCCACGGTTCAGCATGGCCATGACCTCGGCCTCGGCGGCAAGCTGGCCGTTGACCAGGGCGCGGCCCTCGAACTTCCAGATCTTGCCGCCGCCGCGCAGGGTCTTCATGTGCAGTTCCAGCACGTCGCCCGGCACGACCTTCTGGCGGAAACGGCACTTGTCGATCGACATGAAATAGGTGCCCATGCCCTTGTCGGCGAGATCCAGCGTGACGCCGACCAGCACCGCGGCCGATTGCGCCATGGCCTCGATGATCAGCACGCCGGGCATCACCGGCTCCTGCGGGAAATGCCCCTCGAAATGCGGCTCGTTCGAGGTCACGTTCTTGACGCCGACGCAGCTTTCGCCCGGCACGATGTCGCGGACGCGGTCCACCAGCAGGAAGGGATAGCGATGCGGCAAGATGCGCTTGATCATCGCCAGATCGACTTCGGTCGGCGGGATGTAGGCGGTCTGGTCATCGTTGGGGGCGGCGGCCATGCGGTCCTCTTGGAATGTTTTCATTTGCCTAGCAACGGGGCGCGGACTTGGCAAGTTTCGCCGTGTCAGGCCCTGCGCAGCCCGCCGCGGCCCTCGGCCAGCCAGCCCGCCAGCGCCAGCCCGGCAATCAGCGCCAGCCAGGCCCAGCCGGGCAGCAGCGGGCGATGCGTCATGCCGCTGACCGAGGCCGCCTCGCGCGGCGTGATGGCGATCCAGGGCCCCGCGACACCCCGGCCATGCGCCGGCCGTCCTTCGCGCACCGTGCGCAGGCCGGGCATGCCCTCGGAAAGCCGCAGCACCCCGCCCCGCGTCGCCTCGGCCAGCGGGCCCAGCACGGCGCCCGAGGCCACGGTTTCCTCGAACTCCCGCGGCGCGGCGGGGCCAAGCGCCAGCACCCGGCCGATCTCGCCCTCGGCCAGCCGGTAGAGCCCCGGCCCCGGCGCCGTCCAGCGCGCGGTGAAGCGGCCCGGCCCGGCCTCGGTCAGCGCGACCTCCTCGGTCTGGCCATCGGGGCGGGTGATGCGCACCGGGCCGGCGGTCACGTTCATGGTGCGGCGGGTGATCGTCACCGTCAGGCCGGGGCCGACATCGGCCAGCAGCGCCTCCTCCTCCAGTTCCGGCTCCTGCATCGACCAATGCGCGATGCGGCGCAGCAGTTCCAGCTGCGGCCCGCCGCCCTCGAAGCCGCGGCCCCAGAGCCAGACCTGGTCCGAGGTCAGCATCGCCACCCGCCCCTCGCCCACCCGGCTGAGCAGCAAGAGCGGCTCGTCCCGCGCGCCGCTCAACACCACCTGGGCGCGCGGGTCGGGAATGACCTGGGACATGCGCAGCCAGCGGCCCCAATGGCTTTGCGCACCCTCGGCCGGGGCGCCGGGCAGGCCGGCGGTAACGGGATGGCGCTGGCCCTCGTCGGTCAGGCGCGGCAGGAAGGGCTCGTCATGGATCCGGCCGGTGGGGCGCGCGGGCAGGATCGCGCCCAGGGGCGACAGGTTCAGGCTTTCGACCGAGGACATCTCGGGGCCCGCCGAGACCAGGATGGCGCCGCCCTCTTCGACATAGCGCCGGATGTTGTCGTAATATTGCGGCAGCAGGATGCCGCGCACCCGGTAGCGGTCGAAGATGATCAGGTCGAAATCCCGGATCCGCTCCATGAACAGCTCCTGGGTCGGAAAGGCGATCAGCGACATTTCCTCGACGGGAACCGCGTCCATCTTGTCCGGCGGCCGCAGGATGGTGAAATGGATCAGGTCCACGTTCGCATCCGATTTCAGCAGGTTGCGCCAGGTCCGTTCGCCCGCGTGCGGCGCGCCGGAGACCAGCAGCACCCGCAGCCGGTCGCGCACGCCCTGGATCTGCAGGGCGGCCGAATTGTTGCGGTCGGTCAGTTCCGGCACCTCGGCCTCGGGCGCGTCGAATGCGATCGAAACCACGTTCTGCCCGGCATGTTCCGGCACCACCGGCAGATCCAGCGTCACACCCGGCGGCAGGTCGAGCGCGCGCATCTCCTCTCCGTCCAGCAGGATGCGCAGCCGGGCGGGGGTCTGCGCCACCTCGGGCGGGACCGCGCCCTGGTCCTCGACGCGCAGGCGGATGGTGACGGGCTTGCCGATCAGCCCATAGGCCGGGGCCTCCTCGATCACCAGCCGGCGGTCCCAGTCCTGCGCCTGCCCGGTCAGCAGCACATGCACCGGCGCGGGGGCCGAAGCCGGGACCATCGGCGCGTCATGGGCCAGCCCGTCGGTGACGGCGATCACGCCGGCGACGCGGGCCTGCGGCTCGGCGGCCAGCGCGCGGGTCAGGGCGGTGCCGATCTGGGTGCCGTCCGGGTCGTCGCCCACGGTCACGCGGCGGATCTCGGTATCGGGCAGCGCGGAAAGCTGGCGGGTCAGCTCCTCGACGGCGGCATCGGTCTGTCCGGCGCGGCCCGGCAGGGACTGGCTGGCGCTGCGGTCGTCGAGCAAGACCACGATGTCCGACAGCTTGTGGCGGATGCCCGATTCCAGCGCCGGCCCGGCCAGCGCCGCCGCCGCCGCCAGCCCGGCGATGCCGCGCCAGGCCCAGCCGCGCAGGCCGCGCCACAGCGACCACAGTGCCACCAGGAACGCCAACGCCGCCAGCCCGCCCACCAGCGGCCAGGGCAGCAGCGGATCGAAGACAAGGCCACTCATTGCACGACCTCCTCCTGCCGCAGCCGCTCGAGCAGGGCGGGCACGTGTACCTGGTCGGATTTGTAGTTCCCGGTCAGCACATACATCACCAGGTTGACGCCGAAACGATAGGCCATCTCGCGCTGGCGCTCGCCCTCGAAGCCCGAGCCGATGCTGAACATGGGCAGGCCGTTCTCATCCACCGCCCAGGCCTCGGCCCAGGCGTTGCCGCCGATGATGACCGGCGAGACGCCGTCGTTGAGATTGCGGAAGGGCACGCCCTCGGCCGCCTGGGCATCGGCGGGGGGCGCCTCGGCCCAGACCTCGCGGCCCTGGTAGCGGCCGGGAAAATCCCTGAGCAGGTAGAAGCTGCGGGTAATGACGTGGTCGGCGGGGATCGGCGCCAGCGGCGGGATGTCCAGGGGCGCCGCCAGCGCCTGAAGCGCGGCGCCGCCGTCGGGCCCGCCCAAGCCCGCGATATCGCCGTCGCGGGTGTCGAAAAGGATCATCCCGCCCGAGCGCAGGAAATGGTTCAGCCGGACATAGGCCTGGGGCGAGGGCGGGGCCTGCGCCTCGGTCACCGGCCAGTAAAGAAAGGTCAGCAGCGACAGGTCGTCCCGTTCCGGGTCGATGCCGATGGGCGCGCCCGGCTCGACCGTGGTGCGGGCGGTCAGGACATGGGACAGGCCGCGCAGCCCGGCCTCGGAGGCGGCATCGACCTCGGCATCGCCGGTCACGACATAGGCCAGCGCCACCTCGTCGGCGGCCCGCACCAATTGGGGATCGGGCGGGGCCGCGGGATCGTCCTGGGCCCAAAGCGCGCCGGCCCAGACCAGCGCGGCAAAGGTCAAAAGCCATCTCATGCCATCGCCCCCTGCCTGCCGCGGGCCAGCCAGGCGCTGCCCAGCGCATCCAGCGCGAAAAGGACCGCCGCCAGCGCGACCAGCCAGCCGCGCAGGTCCAGGCCCGGCGCCTGCGCCCCGCGCTCGATACGGGCGCCGGGCCAGTCGGCCGGCGCCATCGGCCCGCCGGCGTTCAGCGCCGCCACCCGCTCGCCGCCGCGATAAAGCCCGGCCGGGGCGCCGGGCGCCGGGCCGCGCGCGAAATCGGCGGCGGCGACCGGCGCCAACCCCTCGGCCTCGGTCGTGCGGCCGAAACCGTCCAGCACCAGTTCCGGCAGCCAGAAGGGCTGTTCGGCGCGGTCCGCCTCGGGCGCGGCGGCGCTGGCCCGTGCGCTGCGCACCAGCCGGTCCAGCATCTCGACGAACAGGCCCGAGATCGCCAGGTTCGACCATTCCGCGTTTGCCGTGGTGTGAAACAGGACCAGCTGCCCCTGCCCCAGAACCGTGCGCGTCACCAGCGGCGTGCCGTCCGAAAGCCGGGCGATGCTGCGGTCGGCCAGGTCCGGAGCCGGCTCGGCCAGGAGTTGCGCGCGCACGGTCGTATCGTTCGGCACCGAGAGCCCCGCGAAGGGCCCGTCGGCGGCAAAGGGTGCGACGCTACGCGGCTCGCCCCAGGCCAGGGCACCGCCGACATCGCGCCCGCCGGCGCGCAGCCGCACCGGCAGCAACGGCTCCTCGGCCAGCCGTTCCGAGGCGGCCATGCGCGGCCCGGCAAAGCGGATCAGCAGCCCGCCGCCCTCGACCCATTCGCGCAGGCCCGGCTCCTCGGCCAGGCCGATCTGGTCGGCCAGCACGATCACGTCGGGCGCGGCCTGCAGAACGTCGCCCAGCCCCCCCTCGATCAGGTCGGTGGTCGGCGCCAGGGCCCGGCGCAGGTAATGCAGGGGCGACAGCAGGCGCTGCCCCTCGCCGGCGCGGTCGTCGCCCGCCAGCGCGACCTTGCGCCGGCGCAGGGAATCGTCGGCCAGCAGAACCGCCCCGGCCGAAGCCTGGCCCTCGATCTCGAAGCGGGTGATGCGGTTGCGCAATTCCGAGGGCAGGTCGATGGGCACCAGCCAGCTGGTCACGCCGCGATCCTGCGCGCTCTCGCCGGGCTTCAGCCGCGCCAGTTCGCGCGGCATGCCCTGCGGATCGAGACCGATGGCCAGCACCTCGGGCGCCGCGGTCCCCGTCGAGCGCAGCCGCAGCGCCGGCTGGTCGCCCGCCACCAGTTCCAGCGTCTGCTGCGCGCCTTCGGGCGGCACCACGGTCACGCTGCTGCGCCCGGAAAGCGCCGCCAGCCATTCCGCCCGGCCGGGATGGTCCAGCCCGTCGCTGAGCCACAGCACCGACAGGCCCGCCGGGGCCTCGGCCAGCGCAGCCTGAGGGTCGGGGGGATAGCGCGTCTCCCATGCCGCCGGGCGCAGGGCGCGCAGCTGCGCCGCAAGCTCGGTCGCGGGCAGGAAGGGCAGCGCGCCGGTCGCGGTGCCGTCGGCCACGAGCAGCGCCGCCGGCTGTCCCGCCGCCGCGGCGCGGTCCAGCGCCCGCAGGGCGCGGGCCTGGCGCTGCGGCCAGTCGGGCGCCGCCGCCCAGCCGGCATCCATCACGACCAGCAGGGGCCCTTGCCCGGCCTGATCCGGCGAGGGTTTCCACACCGGGCCGGCAAAGCCCAGGATCAAGGCCGCGATCGCCAGCACCCGCAGCAGAAGCAGCCACCATGGCGTGTGCCGCGCCACCGGATGCGGATCCTTGAGCCCCAGCAGCAGCCGCGTGCCTGGAAACCGCACCAGCCTGGGCGAGGGCGGCATGGCGCGCAGGATCAGCCACAGCACCGGCAGCGCCGCCAGCGCCGCCAGGATCCAGGGCGTCAGGAAGCCGATGGGACCGATCAGCAGCATCAGCCCTCCAGCACCGACCAGAGCCACAGCAGCGCCTGCGACGGCGCCGCGCCGGTGTCATGCATGCCGAAATGCCAGCCCGCCATGCGCGCGGCGCCCGTCAGTTGCGCCCGCCGCTCGGCCAGCCGCGCCAGATAGGCCGCGCGCAGTCCGGCCGCGTCGCGCGTATCGTGGCGCAAGGCCCCCGAGGCCGAGCGGAACAGCACCGCGCCGCGCCAGGGAAATCCGTCCTCGTCCGGGTCCAGCACCTGCATCAGCACGCCCTGAACCCCCAGGACGGCGGCACGGGCCAGGTAGTCCAGCACCGGCTGCGGATCGCCCAGGAAATCGTCGAACAGGACGACGCGCTGGCCGGGACGCAGGGCCTCGGCCGGGGGGGCGTCCTCGTCGCGGTCGAGCAGCGGGCGCGCGACCAGCGCCTCGGCCAGGCGCTCGGCCTGAAGCCGGCCGGGGCGCGGCGGCTGGCCGGCCAAGGCGACGCGCTCGCCCCCGGCCAGCAGCGCCATGGCCAGCGCCAGCGCCAGCAGGTTGGCACGGTCGCGCTTACCGGGCCGGTCCGCGCCGCCCGCATAATCCATGCCCGCCGCGGCCGAGACCCAGATCGCCGCCGATTGCGCCACCTGCGCCTCGCGGTCGCGGACGAATTGCGCATCCGACCGCGCCGAGCGGCGCCAGTCGATGCTGCGCGCCGTGTCGCCCGCGGTGGCGGGACGGTATTGCCAGAAATCCTCGCCCATGCCGGCACGGCGCTGGCCATGCGCGCCGGGCACCAGCGCCGCCGCCAGCCGCTCGGCCGACAGCATCAGCGCAGGCAGGGCGGCCGAGGCTGCCTCGGCGCCGGCGCGCAGCTGATCGGCCTGGGGTTTCACGCCGCCGCCCGCATCCGGTCGCCCAGAAGGCGCGCGATCACGCCCTCGATGGTCTCGCCGCGGGCGCGGGCGGCAAAGCTCAGCGCCATGCGGTGGCGCAGGACCGGGGCGGCCATCGCCTCGACATCGTCGAGCGTCGGCGCAAAGCGGCCGTTCAGCGCCGCCCTCGCCCGCGTGACCAGCGTCAGCGCCTGCGCCGCGCGCGGCCCCGGCCCCCAGACCAGCGTCTCGGCGATCCAGCCCGGCGCCTCGGGCGCGCCGGGACGCGCCGCGCGCACCAAGTCCAGGATCGCGTTCAGTACCGTCTCGCCCACCGGCATGCGCCGGATCAGCCCCTGCGCCGCGACCAGCCCCTCGACGTCGAAGACGGCATGGGCCCGGCCCTGCTCGACCCCGGTCGTCGCCAGCAGGATGGCGCGTTCGGTGTCGCGGTCGGGATAGTCCACGTCGATCTGCAACAGGAAACGGTCGAGCTGCGCCTCGGGCAGCGGATAGGTACCCTCCTGCTCGATCGGGTTCTGGGTGGCAAGGACATGGAAGGGCCGGCCCAGCGGCCGGTGTTCGCCGCCGATGGTGACCTCGCCCTCCTGCATGGCCTGCAACAGCGCCGATTGCGTGCGCGGGCTGGCGCGGTTGATCTCGTCGGCCATCAGGAGCCGGGTAAAGACCGGTCCCTCGATGAAGCGGAAAGCGCGGGTGCCGTCGGGCCGGATGTCCAGCACCTCGGAGCCCAGGATGTCGGCCGGCATCAGGTCGGGGGTGAACTGGATGCGCGCCGAGTCGAGCCCCAGCACCGTGGCCAGCGTATCGACCAGCATGGTCTTGCCCAGGCCCGGCTGGCCGACCAGCAGCGCATGGCCGCCCGACAGGATCGCCGCCAGAACCTGTTCGACCACGGCATGCTGGCCGACGAAGCGGCGCTCGACGCTGGCGCGGGCCTGGGCCAGGCGGTCGGTCAGCGTCAGGACTTCGGAAACCAGTTTCTCATTCTCGGCCATGACAATGCCCCGTTTCTGTTCTAGGACAACATAAAGGCAGGGGTGACGGGGTCCACTGGGAATGGAGGAAAAGACTGACAATGCCGTGAGCGATGCGACCGGAATCGCCGCCGCGGCCAGCCGCGCCTCGAAAAAGGGGCCGCCGCCGGTGCATCTGTGGAACCCGCCCTTCTGCGGCGACCTGGACATGGAAATCCGCGCCGACGGCAGTTGGTTCTACAACGGCACGCCTATCGGCCGGCCGGAAATGGTGCGGCTTTTCGCCTCGATCCTGAAGCGAGAGGGGGAGGATTACTTCCTCGTCACCCCGGTCGAAAAGGTCGGCATCCGCGTAATCGACGCGCCCTTCATCGCCGTCGATGCCGAAATCGGCGAAGACATCGTCTTCACCACCAATGTGGGCGACCGGGTGCGCGCCGGACCCGAGCATGCGATCGAGCTGCGCGGGACGGCCGAGGAACCCCGGCCCTATGTCCATATCCGCCGCGGTCTTTGGGCGCTGATCGACCGCAAGACATTCTACCGACTGGCCGATGCGGCTATGCCCGGCGCGAGCGGGCGTATGGAATTGCACTCGGGAGGGACGGTCTTTCCCCTGGAGCCCTGACCATGGCGCGATTCGCCGCCAACCTGACCTATCTGTTCACCGAAATGCCCATGCTGCAGCGCTTCGCCGCCGCAAAACGCGCGGGCTTTCGCGGGGTGGAGATCCTGTTTCCCTATGACCTCGCCGTCAAGGAACTGTCCCAGGCCGCGCAGGCGGCGGGGGTGGAATTCGTGCTGATGAACACGCCACCGCCGAACTGGGCCGGCGGCCCGCGCGGCTTCGCCGCCGAGCCGGGCAACGAATCGCGCTTTCGCGGCGATTTCGACCGCGCCCTGCGCTTTGGCCGCGCGCTGGGGGTCAAGCACCTGCATGTGATGGCCGGCAAGGCCCAGGGCGGGCTGGCGCGGCGCACCTTCGTCGAGAACCTGAAATGGGCCTGCGCCCGCGACGCCCGCACCAGCCTGACCATCGAGCCGATGAACCGCAACGACATGCCGGGCTATTTCCTGGACAGTTTCGAACTGGCAGCCGAGATCCTGGACGAGGTCGGTGCCCCCAACCTGGGGCTGCAATTCGACGTCTACCATGCGCAGATGATCCATCGCGATGCGCTGACCGTCTGGCAGCGCCACGCGCCGCGGGTGCGGCATATCCAGATCTCCGACTGGCCCAGCCGGCACGAACCGCGGCAGGGGGACATCGACTTCGCCGAGCTGTTCCACGCCATCGACGCCGCGGGCTATCGCGGCTGGGTAAGCGCGGAATACACCCCCCGCAGCTCGACCGAGGCCGGGCTGCGCTGGCTGCGGCTGGCCTGAGGCGGCAGCAGGGAAAGCCGCCCTGGCCCATAGACGCCGGGCCCGGCCGCCTGTCGCCCGTCCGGCAAGCGGCCCGGCCGTGCCCCGACCGGGGGCTTTGCGCCCCCGGACCCCCGCAGGATATTTGGCCAAGGAAGAACCCAAGGAAGGCGCAGGGCGGCTCCCGCTTCTTTCTTGTCCAAATATCCTGGGGGAGCGCGGAACGCGCGGGGGCAAGGCCCCCATGCTAGCGCACCGCCAGCCTAGGCGGTGTCTTCACTTAGGCGATCGCTGCCATTGCGCAGGCGAAGTCGACGAATGCCTTTAAGGAGGCGACGGTTTTCTCGCATCGGAGCGCGATCCGGCGGAAGCGTTTGAGGCGGTTGAAGAAGCACTCCGCAAGGCGGCGTTCCCCGGAGAGCGCCCGATCCAGCGGCCGGCTTCCGGCGCGGCTTCGGTTGCGCTTGATCTGTGCGGTGGCGCGCAGGTCGCCGGCGATGAAGCGGCGCAACGCCTCGGTGTCGTATCCGGCGTCGGCGA